>JBDKVB010000128.1 GCA_039679385.1 Armatimonadia bacterium
GTTCGCTCCGCCGTGACCAGTCCCCAGAACTCGCGTGCGTCCGTATCCTCCTGCACCTCCGGCTTTCCTGCGCGGGCCCACTGGTCGCAGTACTCGTACAGGCCGATTCCGGCGACCTCAGGGTGCAGCAGGATGCAGGCGATGCTCTGCTTGAGGGTTCGCGCTGCCTCCGCCGGGTCCACATGGAGCGTGTGCACTCCGGTCTGGCTCACCAGCACCGGTCTTCTGCCTGCCGAGGACACCAGCCGGTCGATCTCCGCGCAGTAGGTTGGCCAGCTCAGCGCCTGCTCACGGAACACGTCCCCCGAGAGGAGGTCGAGGAAGCGCAGGCAGCTGCCCTCGGAGGCCGGATCCCAGCGCACCCCGCGAGCGAACTGGTAGGTCGTCGGGCAGTCCCAGCCGATCGCCCGCACACCCTCCTGGGCCTGCTGCAGGAAGCCTTCGAAAGCCTCGCGCATGAACCGCCACCACTCCCAGAAGGCCGGTGACCGCTGCCACTCGACGGGTGGGAGTGCCTCGTCCAGGCTAGAGAGGCTCTTCCCGGTCATCTCGTTGTACTGCTCAGCGGTTCCGAAGCGCCCCTTGAGGTAGCTCCGGTAGGCCGCCAGCGTATCGTCGTCAAAGCCGCCGTAGGTGAAACCCAGGTCGCCGCTGTAGGCGCTCCAGGCGTACTCACTGCCCAGGCTCATGGCCAGTATGCCCGAGCTACCCTTGAGGGCGCTGGCCTGGTCGCGTGCAGCGTCCCGAAGGCCCTTGCGGTTCTCCTCCGACACGTAGACCGGCACCGGGCAGTCGTAACCATTGGCAAAGGTGCTCACCTTTGCCGGGCTGTAGAGGATCTGCGGGATCGTGTAGACGCCCAACTTCTTCCAGGCGGCGACCTCGGCCAGCGTTGTTGCCTGCGTGGGCAGGATGCAGTTCGCACCCAGACCCACGATGAGGCGCTGATCCAGGCCCCTGGTCGCCGGCGACAGCTCCCAGCCTTCGCGCGGATGGTAGGGTGACAGGCAGACGCCGCGCACGAAGACGGTCTTGCCCTCCGGCGTTCGAAGACCCCCGGCTGCCACAGGAGGCAGTGCTAGGAGTAACAACGCCAGCGACAAGAGCAGGCCGGACGTGATAGGATGGGGAATTGTGTACGAGCGTGGGCCAAGCATTTCGGGTTGTTTGACCGACGGGGGAGAAGAAGGTTCCGCCTTGGGGGCGGCGATACCCTGTCGGCATGTCCCTTCTGGAGGGTTGCGGCCGCACCTTCGCCCGGATCGGGGGTCAGCTCCAATGTGCAGATATGCGTTACTGTTCCTGCTTGCCTGCGGGCCTGTCTTCAGCGCGCCTAATCCCCTGGTGCGCGAGGCGGTTCAGTTCGCCCTCTGGCACAGTGGTGACAGCCGCGAGCGGCGCACCATCAACGAGGTCCTGGCCGGCGCCCAGCGCAGCCGTCCCGGCCTGAGTGTCGTCGCAGAAGGTCATCCCGGCACCGATCCCTATCGCCAGATGCAGCTTTGGTGCAAGACCGGCGCTGCAGGTGTGCCCGATATCGTGGTGCTCCGCGACCAGTGGCTCCCCGACTTCGCTGCCTTCCTGGAGCCGCTCAACGCTCGCCTGTATGCAACCGACCTGCGCAACATCCCCGAGGCCGTGCGGTCCCGTCTGCGTTTCGCCGGGAACCTCTACGGCGTGCCCTGGCAGGTCAACACCTTCGCCCTCTACTACCGTCCCGACCTCCTCGATGCGGCCGGTATGCTTCCGCCCCGCACCTGGGAGGAGTTGCTCATCTGTGCCCGACGGGTCCACAACCCGCCCGAGGTCTATGGCTTCGGCCTCCCGGGCAACCTTGACGGCGGCGCCGCTGAAGCGCTGCTGCAGATGCTCTGGTCCTATGGGACAGACCTTCCGGGCCTCGATCGCCCTTCTGCCTTGCCCGCCGAGGTGCTCTCGCGCTGCCTGCAGTTGTACAGCGACCTGCACGCGGTTGCCGAACCCGAAGTGCTGTCCTGGAGTCAGGATGCCCTGGAGGACCACTTCCTCAAGGGTAAGCTGGCGATGATCGTCGCCGACAGGACCTTCCGCGACCGCCTGGAAGCGCAGACCTCGGCCCCGAAATGGGCAGTGACGTCGCTTCCGGCGGGAACCTCCTCGGCCGGTCGGCTCACCGTCGATGTGGCCTGTGTTTTCAAGTCCTCGACCCATCGCGAGGCGGCCGCCCATGTGCTGCGATGCCTGACGACCTTCGAGGCCGTCACTGGGCTGACCAAAGTCGGGAGCGTTCCCTTCCACACCGACTTGGTTCGCGACTTGCGCCTGGACCCACTTCAGGCCGCCTTCAGCGCGAACCTCGAGCAGTCCAGGGGACTACCCTTGCAGCGCTGGCCTTCAGCCCGCGACGCCTTCTCGGAGGGCCTCGTGTACTTGCTCTCGGGCCGCATGTCCGTCGCCGAAGCTGCCGACCTGATCCAGAAGCGCCTGGCCGAGGGCGAGGCACCGCACACTCCCTGACGCAGACCCCGCAATCCGCTTGAAGACCGGGCTCTGCCTCCTCACCAGCCGACCGGTGGCGTCCAGGTGTCCGGCACCTTCAGGTCCACCCCATCCAGCCGTCCCCGACGCTTCACTGGCCAGATGATCCGTGTCGCTCGACCGATCACCTGCTTCGCGGCGAGGGTGCCGATGTCTCGGCTATCCTCGCTCAGATTGCGGTTGTCTCCCATCAGGAAGAGCTGGCCGTCAGGCACCCTGGTGAACACGGGGCGCTCCGGCAGGTCCGGCGCCTTCTTGATGTACGGCTCCACCAGCCATTCGCCGTTCACCCACGCATGGCCATTCACCACGCTGATCCAGTCGCCACCCACGCCGAGAACCCGCTTGATCAGGATCTCATGCCCCTGCGGGTGCTTGATCACTAGCACGTCGCCATGCTGGGGTCCTCGCTTACGGTAGGCGTCGATGCGAATCAGGTAGTAGTCGCCCCGCTGCAGTGTTGGCTTCATGGAGTCCGACACGACCATCCCGACCCGCACATCCCGCCAGACCCAGAGGACCACCAGCAGCGCCAAGGCAAGGACAACTGAGCTGCCCCAGCGGCCTACGGGGCGGTTCAGGCGTTGCCAGAGCGTTAGCTGACTTCCAGCCCGTTGTGAAAGCATGCGGGACAAGGGTGTACGCCTCCAGAAAGGCCCAGGGTATGCCGATATGGCCCAGGGACTTTCGAGTCACAACGTCCGCTTCCCTAAGCGGGTTCCATGGACAGCCCAGGCCCAGTGTAGACCGTACTATATTGCTGATTAACTTGAGCAATCAGTAAAGGCATAGTATAACAGTCCATGTAACAGTTAAGCCGACCGCATCAGTAGGGGGAAACAGAATGAAGCGCCGTGCAGTCGTTCTTGTCGCACTCATGGTTGTCATACTGTCGTTCGTCGGCTGTGGGGGAGGAGGCGGCGGTGCGTCGACACGTGTAGACGCCGCACTCGTCGGAACCTGGAGCATCCAGAGCGTAACGCTGGACTCCGCGCCCCAGGCAGTCAACTGGTCAGAGGTCCTGGTTGTTAACTCAAACGGCACCTTCCGCAACGACAGCAACGAAAGCGGGACCGCGCACTTCATCAGTGGAACGCTCAACGCCGCCGGCGGCAGTTTCTCCGCCAGGGTAACCAAGTCGTCGGACCCGGCACAGGTCGGCAACACCCACAGTGGCAGCTACACGGCCTCATCTGGGCAACTGAGCATGACGACGAACGAGGACGGCCACCAGCGCACCGTCGTCTACACGCTCTCCGACAGTGCCGACTGGGCTGTCAACGCGTCCTTCACCGGGCGCTGGGTGCTTGCCTCTCGCACCAGCGACGGTGTGCCCTCCTCGCCCGACACCGCGGTGCTGGAGGTCACGGCGGACGGCTCCTTCCAGCGCTGGACCGACAATGTCGACAACTGGGTGAAGGGCCTCGTCCTGACCAAGGGCAATCAGGTTCGCCTCCAGTGCACCGATGTCCACACCTCCCAGGGGCCCGGCACTCTGGTCGAGGGCACCTACACGCTTGGCAACAACAGTATCCTCCTGACCATGCAGGATGGCGGCCACACCGTGGTCGAGACCTACTCGAAGCTCCAGACCACCACCTCGGCCATCGCCGGAGAGTATCTCCTGGTGTGCGCCAAGAAGGGCGGCAATCTGGAGGGCATCGGCGCAATGGTCATCACCCTGGGCGCCGACAGGTCCTACAGCGTTGTCGACAAGAACTCCGGCTCCACCGTGGAGTCCGGCGTCCTGGAGTTCTCCTCCAACGGTCAGGTTGTGATGCGGGTCACGACTAGCGACGATGCGGGGGCCGTCGGCTCCTTCAAGACTATGTCCTGCACCCAGGCCGACAACTTGCTGCAGTGCACGGAGATCGCGGACGAGACCAGCATGATCAAGCTTGCGAAACTGACCGGCAACGTCGGCGCCGCCTCGCAGGGCACCTGGCTTATCACCGCGTCGAAGGCCCCCAGTGGTACGACAGAGGCACCACTTGGTGACAACGGGACCACCGTCAACGTGAACGCCTCCACACTCCGGGCCACGTCGTGGAGCACCACGCACCGAACCGGCAGCACCCTTGAGGCCTCGGTCGTCGTCTATGGCGGCCAGTACTGGCTCGTGCATCGCACGAGTGGAAGCTGGGATGGCGTTGGTCCTACCTCGGTGCGTCCGACAGTGGTCAGCGACTGGCAACTGTTGGTCAGCAAGCCTGTGGGCAGTCCCACTCAGCTCTATGCCACCCCGTTGGGTCTCAGTGAGGATCCCTTCGAGTACTGCGCGGTGTTCGACAGGTGCGATGCCTCCCTGCCCACAAGTCTGGTCGGCACCTGGACACTGCAGAGTTGCACCGTGAACAACGTCCCGCAGAGCGTCACTGCCGATAGCTTGCAGGTTACCGGCGGCGGGTTCTACACCTACACCAGCGGGAGCTTCTCAGAGACCGGCGCTGTAAGGACCTTCGCAGGCAAGGCCGGCGAGACCACCGTGGCCAGCAACACCCAGACGGGCGATGTTGGCAAGCTGAGCGCCTTCCGCTACTCGGTGTCCGGGAACCAGCTCACTATGCGGCAGCACCAAGACGGAACCGGGAACATCGTATCGATCTACACCAAGTAGTCAGCACCCATAGCCGCCACCCGGAGGGGCGGAGCCGATAGGGTTCCGCCCCTCTTCTGCGCCTATGGCCATCTCACCAGCACGGGGGTAACAGAAGCATGCGTAGAGCAATCGCCGCTGCCGTACTTGCCGTTGCCGTGATAGCACTCGTCGGCTGCTCGGGAAGCAGCGAACCCGTCTCCCGAGTCCCTTCGCCTCTTGTCGGCACCTGGCGTGCCGCGTCAATAGCCCTGGACTCAGAGCCCCAGGAACTGTACTGGGCCGAGGTCGTTGTCATCAACTCGGACGGCACCTTCCGCATGGATAGCGATGAGGGCGAGACCCCTCACACCGTCAGCGGAACCATCTCCGCCTCCAACGGAACCTTCACCGCCAGGATCACCGAGTCCTACGACGCCTCTCAGGTGGGCACGACTCGCACCGGCACCTACTCGATCACCTCCGGCCGCCTCACCCTCACCACCAACTCAGGTGGCCATGAGCGCGTCGTGGAGTTCGACCCGCTCGGCGATGCAGACTGGTCCGCGAGCTCGTCCCTCACGGGTCGCTGGGTGCTCGCCTCGGAGGCCACCAACGGTGTCGTCTCCGCGACAACGGCCCCGGTGCTGCTGCAGTTGGGCGCGGATGGGGCCTTTGTCCGCTACGAAGGCCGCACTGACAACGGCGTCAAGGGCCGCATGCTGACCAAGGGCGACAAGTTCCGGTTCCAGTGCACCGAGATCATCACGGCCCAGGAGCCCGGAACCCTCTCCGAGGGCACCTACGCGCTGCGAGGCAACCAGTTGGTCCTCACCATACCTGAGGACAGCGGCACGAAGATGGAGACCTACGAGAAGCTCCAGCCCACCACCACTTCCGTCGCCGGCGAGTACCTGACGGTGTACGCCGAGGCTGACGGCCAGTCGAATCTGCGTGGTGTCCCCATCTTCACCCTGGGGGCAGACAGGACTTTCAGCATGGTGGACAGGAATAGCAGGCTTGGGGGTGCGTCGGGGATCCTAGAGTGCTCCTACGCAGGCCACCTTGTGCTGCAGTACCGCTGCTGCGAGGGCGACCGCTGGAAGGAAGGGCGCTTCGAGACACTGTCCTGCACCCGCGACAACAACCTCCTGAAGTGCGCTCTCCTCAGCGAACCCACTAATCTCACCTGGCTCGCGAAGCGCGTTGGGAACATCAGCAATGGCGCGCGAGGCACCTGGCTCTGTGTCGGCGCGACAACTCCCTACACCTCCGTCGAGCAGGTTGGCGACAGCGGCATGACTCTTACCGCAAACGCCTCCACCCTTCGCATGAGGACGTGGGCCCCGTGGAGCCCAAAGGAGACCACGCTTGAGGCCGATGTCGTCGTCTATGGCGACTACTACTGGCTACTGCATCGGACTGCTGGTGAATGGGACCATCTGGGCGTCAACGCAGCTAACACCGCGGCAACAGCTAGAGACTGGCGGGTCCATGCGGTCGACGCTGCGAGCCGCACCGGCGACCTGCGCCTTGCCACCTTCTACGAACACAAGGACCCCTTTGAGGTCCACCTATCCCTCAAGCGCTGCGACGGCTATCTACCCGCCGGCCTGGTGGGCGCCTGGACGCTGCAGAGCTGGACCGTCGACGGCACGCCTCAGACCGTCACTCCTGACACGCTGCAAATCAACAGTGGCGGCACCTACTCCTACTCGACCGCCGGCTCCTTCGAGTCCGGTACCGTGGCGACCTTCGGGGGCAAGGCCGGTCAGACCGTCGTGACGAGCTGCTCCGATCCACAAGGCATCGGCAGGCTCAATGCCTTCTTCTACACTCTCTCCGGCAACCAACTCACCCTTCGCATGAACCGTGAGCTCGAGGGTGACGTTGTGCAGGTCTTCCGCAAGTAGCTGCAAGCTGTAGTCTAGACCTCGAGGGGCGGCAGCCACCAGGCTTCCGCCCCTCTTCGTATGTGCCGGGCAAGCAGTGACACCGCAGGCCCGAACCGGGTACAATGCCATGAGCCGCCCAAAGGCGGCCCAGGGAGATCACTTGACCCATTTTCTCGACGACGAGACCTACCTTGGCCTCAAACCCGTTCGCGACAGGGGACGGGCCGTGCTGCTGTTCCCCAATGCCTACCGGCTGGGGATGTCCAGTCTCGCCCTGCAGACTCTCTACGCCCTGCTCAACAACGCCGGACTGGTCTGCGAGCGCGCCTTTCTGCCGGACGCAAAGGCACGCAAACCCCTGGCGACAGGCCTTCGCTCTCTGGAGTCCGAGACCCCACTCGGCGGCTTCGAGTTCGTCCTACTCTCCAGCTCCTTCGAGCTGGACTGGCTGCTGATGCCCGCGCTCCTGGAGGCCGGTGGGATCCCCGCTCGCCGCGAAGACCGCGACGAGATGCACCCGATTGTCCTTGCAGGGGGAGCAGCCGTCACCGCCAATCCCGAGCCCCTGGCCGGGATCGCCGACGTCCTGGTGCGAGGAGAGATCGAGCCGATCGCGGCGCAGTTCCTGGCCATCCTCATGGGTGCCGAGTCACGCGAGGAGGTCTTCGCCGGCCTTGCGTCCCTGCCCGGCGTGTACCTCCCGTCACAGGCCTCCTCGGCACAGACCGTGGAGCGCCTCGTCCAGCGCCAGCTAGATGAGGTTCTCACGGAGACCTCGGTCCTCACCCCACACACCGAGTTTGCGAGCCGCTTCCTGATTGAGGTCAGCCGTGGATGCGGACGCACCTGCCGCTTCTGCATGGCACGACAGCTCTACCATCCGCTGCGGGTGCGTCACCTGGATGCTCTGATGCCGCGCCTTGAGCGCGCCCTGGGGTATACAGACCGCGTCGGCCTCGTTGGGGCAGCCATCTCGGACTATCCCTGGGTCGATGAGCTGGTCAGCCTGCTGCGCGAACGCGGCGCCAGCCTCTCGGTCTCCTCCGTGCGCGCCGAGAACGTCAGCGAGGCTCTGGTCAGGGCGCTTGCACAGTCCGGCCAGGACACCCTGACGCTGGCTCCCGAGACGGGCAGTGATGCTCTGCGTGCCGCCATCGGCAAGACCTTGACCCGCGAGCATCTGCATCGCTGTCTGCGCCTTGGCCTGGCCGCCGGGATCTCTCACTTCAGGCTCTACTTCATGCTAGGCCTACCGGGTGAGCAGCCGGAGGACGTCGAGGCGATCCCGCAGCTCGTTGCCCACCTGCGCGAGGAGAACCCTGGCGCCCTCCTCAGCGCCTCCATCAATCCCTTTGCACCGAAGCCACACACGCCCTTTGCCCAGGCCCGAGTCTTGCCCGAGGCCGAGGTTACTCGCAGGCTGCGCCAGGTGGCCAATGCCCTCCGCAAGGCGGGTGTCCATGACGTGACCACCGATTCGCCCCGTGCAGCCGAAGCGCAGGCAGTTCTCGGTCGCGGCGGACGTGAGCTCAGCGAGCCCCTGATCGCCGCCTCCTTGCAGGGGGCAAGCCTCGGTGCCTTCCGCCGTGAGGTCAACCGCACCGACCGCACCTGGGGCGACTACCTGACACCGGGCGAGGACCGCAGCTGAAGGCTGACCTTCCGGGTACCAGTCCCCCGGGTACTGCACTCACCTTCCCAGCACCTGCAGGAGGCCGCCATGACTTCCGATGCTTCCGCCACGAGCCCCAGGACCCTCACGGGTCTCGATGTTCTTGAGCGCGATGGCTGCAGCGCCCTCTCCGGAGCCCGCGTCGCACTCATCACGAACCCGACCGCCGTCACCCGCAGTCGCCGCCACCTCCTCGATGTGCTGATCGAGGGCGGCGTGAACCTCGTGGCCCTCTTCGGCCCCGAGCATGGGATCCGCGCCGACCATGATGAGACCTTCCGGGTCACCTCCAGCGTCGACGAGGCCACCGGGCTGACGGTCCACAGCCTCTTCTCCGACATCACCCGACCCACGGCCGACATGCTGCGCGATGTCGATGTCCTGCTCTTCGACATCGCCGATGTGGGTGTCCGCTACTACACCTACACCACGACCATGGCTTACTGCATGGAGGAGGCTGCAGTACACGGGCTGCGCTTCATGGTCCTCGACCGTCCGAATCCCATCACCGCCACCCGTGTCGAGGGACCGGTGCTCGATCCTCCCTTCCGGGGTCTGGCTGCGCACCACAGGGTTCCGACCCGGCACGGTCTGACGGCTGGCGAGTTGGCCCGGTTCGCGAACCACGAGTACGGCATCGGCTGCGACCTTGAGATTGTGCGTTGTGAGAACTGGCAGCGCGACCAGTGGTTCGACGAGACCGGTCTGCCCTGGGTCAACCCCTCACCCAACCTGCGCAACCTCAACCAGTGCCTCCTCTACACGGTCTGCGCCGGGATTGAGTTCTCGCAGATTGCCGTCGGGCGTGGCACGGACAGCCCCTTCGAGGTCTTCGGCGCACCCTACATCGACGGAGTTGAGCTATCAGCCCGCCTCAACGACCTCACCGATTGGCCGCTGCGCTTCGTCCCAATCGAGTTCACGCCTCGCTCGCACCGGTTTGAGGGTGAGCGCTGTGGCGGCTGCTTCCTGTTCACCACTGACCGCGAGAAGCTCCGGCCCGTGGAGGCCAACCTCCGGATTGCCTGTGAACTGGAGGCCCTCTACCCGTCGCAACTCGACGCGCGACGCAGTGAGCGCCTTCTCGGCGGCCCGGCCATCGCCGAAGCGATCGCGCAGGGAAGCTCTGCCGACCAGATCATCGCCTCCTACCAGGAGGGCCTTGCCGACTACGAAGCCAGGCGCCCTCAGTATCTTCTCTACGCCTAACGGGTGCCTGTGTTCGGCCATGTCCAGAATCGACGAACCCGCCGCGATGGTGCGCGGCGGGTTCGCTACTTCGTGAGCTCTACCCGGGCGGCCAGGTGTCTGGCTCCTGGCCCGGAGGTCTCATACCGTCTAGAACGGTGGCGGCGGCGGCCCGCTTCCGGTAGGCGTCATGTACACATCGCCGAGGGCGTTGGCGCCCATGACTACCGTGATCGCGCTAGTCAGATTGTCGTAGTTCGTCGCGGTTGCCGTCAGTGTCTGCGTCCCCACCGGTACGTTCGTGATCGTGAAGCTGCCATCAGACAGCGAGGTTGCCGAGAGCGTGCCGATGGCCACCGTGGCGCCGGCGATCGCCGCGCTCGTGGTGAGGTTCTTCAGTCGCCCTGTCACAGTACCGACCGGAGTCGGCGTTGCCATTACCGGGCCGACCCACGCCGTCATCTGCGTGCCGTTCGTCGCTCGAATTCGGTAGTTGTAGGTCGTGCCCATTGCTGCGGTGCTGTCTGTGTAGGTCGTCTGTCCTACCAACGTGGTGACCAGGGCCACCCAGCTTCCGCCCGAGGCCTGTCGCTGGATCTCAAAGGGGGTCAGACTGTCCGAGGCGTTGGTGTCGGTCCAGGCCAGCGAGACCGAGCTGCTCGTGAGGGCAGTCACCCGGAAGTTGCTCGGTGCCGATGGCGGCGTCAGCGTACCTGAAGTCGTGACCGAGACCGGTCCGGCCCAGGACGAGGCGCTGGAGGTCCCGACCGCACGAACCTGGTACTCGTAGGTCGAGGCCGCGTTCAGCCCCGGGTCCGTGTAGGTGCTGACGTTGGCGCCCAGAGTGGCCACCGTGGCCCAGTCCACCGTCAGGGGAGAGGTCTGGCGGCGCTGCACTTCGTACGCAACCTCACTGCCCGCCCGGTCGACCCACGTGAGCGTCACGGAGGTGTTCGTGTGACCGGAGGAAACGAAGTTAGTGGGCGCCGCTACCGTCGTCGTGTCGCCTCCGCCACCTCCCCCGCAACCCACAAGCACAAAGACACCTGCAAGGCAAAGAACGATCGCGCTATCGCGCACAAGCCTGAACATTGGCCGCTCCTCTTACCCTTATCGATAATGGCAAAGTCGCTGGTCTGCCACGTGTGCTACACGAGGAAACGCCCGGCGTGCTGCTCCGGTCCTAGACGGGCATTGTACCCGTTGCTGTCGCCGCTTGGCAACCGCCCCGGGGTCGCCTTGTTTGACGGTTCCCGTCTCACCTAGGTTCCACGCAGGTCCAATCCGTTACCATGGCGAATCCACCTCCGTTGCGTCTTCAGGATCCGCGCAGGAGCAGGCTCCAATGGCAGGGCTGCCACTACCTTCGCTCACGCTTGTGGTGCTGCTGGTATGGCTACCAGTAGCCTCGCCGGCCGTGGAGGCAGGACCCGTGGTCAGCACCCCGGTGGTCTTCCAGGAAGACTTCTCCCACGGCATGCAGAACTGGTGGGCCGAAGGTGGCGTCCGTGTGTGGGTGCAGGACGAGCGTCTTCACGTCAACGCCGATCCGACCCCCGAGGAGGCCGACAAGCCGGCGGTCTGTACCGTGTGGTGCAAGCAGCCCTTCTCCGGAGATGTGCGCGTCGAGTTCGATGCTCATGTTGTCTCCTCCAGCACGAACACGAACAACATCAACCTGTTCCTGCACTACTCAGACCCTTCCGGCAAGGCGCTCTACGAAACCCGCAACCTGCGCTCGACGGCTGACTACAAGCTCTACCACGTGCTCAGCGGCAACATCCTGACCTTCCTGAACGATACCGACACAAAGCCCACACCGCCGGCCGATCAACAAAAGGCGCGGGTCCGTCTACGCCACTGCCCGGGCTTTGAGCTGCTCGGCCAGGCCTACACCTACCATTGCCGCCAGGGCGTCACCTACCATGTAGCCCTGGTCAGACAGGGCACGCGTCTGGCCTGCTACGTCGACGGCAACCTGCTGCTCGAGGCGCAGGACCCAAAGCCGCCATCCAGTGGCCTTCTCGGTCTACGCACCTTCCGCACCTATCTGTGGTGGGACAACATCAAGGTAACAGCTCTCTCAGGTGCCGAAACGCAGACCCGCTAGGCCGCCGCACCGTCAGCACCCAGCCACTTGTTGCCCAGATATCTTCGGCCTCTCCAGCGCCCCGGGGACCGCTCATCACTGCCCGGGTCAGGGAATCTCCTTCATGGAACCGGATGGGCTTTTCTCACAGGAACCCAAGTCATCCTCAACCCAGACCTCACGCGACGGGACGCCTCTGCGCAGGCGGCTCCGCAACTGGTGGAGTCTCGCTCGCGTTGAGCTCGGGCTGCGGCGGCTGCCGGAGGGTACGCGAGCCGACTACGTTGCTCCCGTTGCCACCCGGGCTGCGGAGGAGGACGACCCCGAAGCGGTACGGCGCATGCTTCCCTATGCGTTGTCGGGCCTCGGCTTTGCGGTGCTGGCGGCCCTGATCTTCTGGGTCTACGGCCTGCTAACCGCGCAGCCAACTCCAGGGGCCGCCACCTCTGCCCAGGAGTACGTCCTGCGGTCCCTGGACCGCGTCGCCGCCGGTGATCTCGCAGGTGCCCAGACGCTGCGCGACGAGGCCCATCACAGGTTCCCGCGCACACTCCAGATCTACCTGCTCGACGGCTATCTGCTGTCAGCCGACCGCCGGGCGGGTCCCGCCCAGGCCAAAGACCTGCTTGAGAAGATGAACGCCGGCCGCGCCAACCTCAGCCAACTGGTCACCCTTGCCGGCTACGGCCTGTCGGTCGGGCAGACCGACACCGCGCTGAAGGCCCTTGAGACTGCAGTCAAATGCTCTCCTCGCAGCAGCGAACTGGGCCTGGTGCGGGCCTCTGCCTACCTCATCGCAGGCAAGACACAGGAAGCCCTGGACGAAGCGAACCGTCTCGAAGAGCTCATGGGCCCTTCGGCGCCACCCTATGATGTGCGTGGACGAGCCTACATGCAGATGGGACGTCCCGACCTGGCTCGCCCTCAACTCGCCGCCGCTGTGGAGTACTCACCCAGCACTGCCCATCTGCGTCTGGCGCTCGCCGATGCCCTGACCCAGTTGGGCGACACCACGGGCGCCCTGACCCAGATCAACGACGTCCTCAGCTACTACCCAGACAGTGCCGACGCCTACGTTGGAATGGCGATCCTGAAGGACAAGCACGGCTCCACAGATGACGCCGAGAAGGCCCTGCGCGAGGCGCTCAAGATCAACCCGAACCACGTCAAGGCTCTGAACAACCTCGCCTACCTCCTCGCCGTCACCAGGAGCCGGCCGGCTGACGCCTTGCCCTTCGCCGAGCGGGCCGCCAGGCTTGCTCCCAACGTCCCCCAGGTCCTCGACACTCTAGGCTATGCCTACAGCCTTCTGGGCCGCAACAAGGAAGCACTGCCGCTGCTCGAGAAGGCGGCTGCCTCGCTTCCTGATAACCCCGACGTGCAGAACCATCTGTCACGCACCCGAGCCGCTCTCAATCACTAGGTGCGGCGGTTCCCTCAGCCCAGTCTCCAGTCTCTCGGCAGAACCACAAGAGGAAGTCGGGTGTCCCGCTGGAAATAGTGTCCCTGTAGACCCCTTGGCCGCGAGATCCTGTCTCCAGGAGGCGATTGCATCACCATGTCACCCGATTTCGCCCCAGACCGCTATGATACGATGCCCTATCGCCGTTGCGGATGCAGCGGACTGAAGCTCCCGGCACTGTCACTGGGGTTGTGGCAGGCCCTCGGTGAGCCGGGCAAGGAGGACCTTTGCCGCGAGACCGTCCACTATGCCTTCGACCACGGTGTGACCCACTTCGACCTCGCCAACAACTACGGGCCACCGCCGGGCAACAGTGAGCGCATCATGAGCAAGATCCTCTGCCACATGCCGCGCGACGAGGTGATCATCTCCACCAAGGCCGGGTATACGATGTGGGAGGGTCCCTACGGTGACTGGGGCTCCAAGAAGTACCTCGTCGCCAGCCTCGATCAGTCCCTGAAGCGTATGGGCCTGGAGTACGTGGACATCTTCTACCACCACCGGCCTGATCCCGAGACGCCGCTGGAGGAGACGCTTGGGGCCCTCGACCTGATCGTCCGCCAGGGCAAGGCGCTCTACGTCGGCGTCAGCAACTATCCGGGCGATCGCTTCTGCGATGCCGTCGACACGGTTCGGGCCCATGACTGGGCTCCGCTCACAATCCACCAGCCTCGCTACAACCTTCTGCAGCGTGGCATCGAGACGAACCTGCTGCCCTACAGCACTCGTCTGGGCACGGGTGTCATCGCCTTTGGCCCGCTGGGTGGCGGCGTCCTCACAGACCGCTATCTCAAGGGACTGCCGCCGGACTCGCGCTGGGGGAAGAGGGGAGACGAAGGCCACCGGTGGTGGGAAGACCAGAAGGACAAGGGCGTGTGGGACAAGGTCGAGGCCCTGACGCAGATCGCCGACGAGCGCGGACAGACCCTGGCCCAGATGGCTCTCGCCTGGGTTCTGCGCCTTCCCGGAGTCACCAGCGCCCTTATCGGGGCTTCTTCCGTCGAGCAAGTTCGCCAGGACCTCAAGGCCCTCGACAACCTCGACTTCAGCTCCGAGGAGCGAGCGCGAATCGACGCCTTGACGCAGTAGCGGGGCTCCCGCGAAACCGACCACAGCTTGACGCACCGAGGCCAGTGGGGCATCATGGCTCTCGGTTTTGGACCCTGAGTGCGGAGGTTGCCTACGTGTTGCCTGGAACCGCGAACCGAGCCTTCCTGCTTTGTGCTGCCCTGCTTTGCACGACCTTTCTGATCACGCTGCCAACCTCCGGGGCCATCGCTGCCTCGGGTTCGGTGGCACGGGTCGTCACCACCGACCTGTGCGTCTACGGTGGCACACCGGCCGGAGTCATGGCGGCCGTACAGATGCGTCGCATGGGTCATACGGCGGTGATCGCCGAGCCCGGTAAGCACCTCGGCGGCATGTCCTCTGGAGGCCTGGGAGCTACCGACATCGGCAATGCCGACGCTATCGGGGGAATCTCGCGCGAGTTCTACAACCGCGTGGCCGACTACTACGCCACGGTCTACGGCAAGGATTCTGCGCAGTTCAAGGCCTGTCACGGCGGCTTCCGTTTCGAGCCCCACATCGCAGAGAGGTTCTTCAACCAGTTCGTGGCAGAATCCCAGGTGCCGGTCTACTACAACCAGCGCCTGCAGGAGGTCCGCACCCGCAGCCGCATCCATGAGATCCGCATGGAGGACGGCACCGTCTACCGCGCCCGCATGTACGTCGATGCGACCTACGAAGGCGACCTCATGGCCATGGCGGGCGTGTCCTTCACCATCGGGCGCGAGGGCAACTGGAAGTACGAGGAGACCCTCAACGGGGTGCAGTTCGGCCGCGGCTCTCACAACTTCCGAGTGCCCATCGATCCCTTCCGCAAGCCTGGTGATCCTGCCGGCGGCCTGCTCAAGGGAATCTCCCCGAATGACCCCGGCGTGCAGAACGAGGGCGACGACCGTGTCCAGGCCTACAACTTCCGCATGTGCCTGACCAAGGATCCCGTGCTGCGTGTGCCCTTCCCGAAGCCCAGAGGCTATGACCCGGAGCGCTACACGATCCTGGCGCGCTATATCGAGGCCGGCGTCTGGGATGCCCTGAACTCGAGCATCCCCATGCCCAATGCCAAGACCGACACCAACAACTGCGGCGCGTTCTCCACCGACAACATCGGCATGAACTACGAGTGGCCCGCGGCCGACTGGAAGACGCGAGAGCGGATCTTCCAGGAGCATCTCACCTACCAGCAGGGCCTGATGTGGTTCCTCTGCCACGACCAGCGAGTCACCAAGGATATCCGCGATGCGGTCAACCAGTGGGGCCTGTGTCGCGACGAGTTCACCGACAATGGCGGATGGTCACCACAGCTATACGTCCGTGAAGGCCGCCGCATGGTGTCCGACTACGTCATGACTGAACACAACTGTCGCGGTGCCGCCAAGCCGCTTGACTCGATCGGTCTGGCCGCGTATACAATGGACTCCCATCATACCCAGCGCGTGGTCAAGGACGGGCGAGTGGTGAACGAAGGGGATGTCCAGGTCGGTGGGTTCCCACCCTACCCGATCTCCTATCGCGCGATCGTCCCCCGCTTCTCCGAGTGCCGCAACTTGTTCGTTCCGGTCTGTCTGTCCTCGTCTCACATCGCTTACGGGTCGATCCGGATGGAGCCGGTGTTCATGGTTGTCGGCCAGTCCGCCGGGACGGCAGCAGCCCTGGCCCTGGAGGGCGACGTCTGGATCCAGCGCGTCGATATGAGCCGGTTGCAGGCCCGGCTCCGCGCCGATAGCCAGGTTCTGGCGTGGACCAGGGTCGCAGCCCCCGCGCCGGTTTTCGAGGCCCCGGCGATCGCCGCCTCTTCGCTGAAGGGAGTGGCTCTGGACGACCGCGACGGAGTGAAGCAGGGACAGTGGACCTCCTCGAACATGGCCGCGAGTCGTCGCCTGGGCGTCGGCTACCTTCACGACGGCGACATCAACAAGGGCTCCTGCTCCATCAGCTACACGCCTGATATCCCCACCGAGGGTGAGTATGAGATCCTCGTGCTCGGGCCGCCGCATGCGAACCGTGCGACCAACGTGCCCGTCACGATCAGGGTTGAGGGGCGTCCCGACGTAACCGTCCACATCAGCCAGAAGATCGACACCACCGAAGGCTTCTTCTCTGTGGGCAAGTTCAGCCTGCCGGCAGGGAAGGCCACTACTGTGACTATCTCCAACCGCGACACCGACGGTTTCGTCGTTGCCGACGGCATCCAATTCCTTCCGGTCGGTCGCTGACCCTCAGGGCACCGCCAACCAGGATACGCGTTCAAAGGTGTGCATCGTGAATACCGTACAGGCCCCTGAAGTCGAAGTTCAGACGCCGCCCAGTCCCGCTCCCACCGAGAAGCCCGCTGCCCCCAAGTCAATCTGGCCCGGCCTCCTACTCGCGGTGCTCATCGCCGCGCCCTCAGCCTGGCTGGGCAGCACGGCCCTCAAGCTCATCGGCGGCCCGGTGATAGCCATCATCCTCGGCATCCTCATCAACAACGTGGTGAAGGTTCCGGCCTCGGCTCGTCCAGGCATTGCCTTCTGCAGCAAGAAGATCCTCCAGGGCGCCATCATCGTTCTTGGTGGCAGCCTCAGCCTCAGGCAGGTCTGGGAGACCGGCCGCAGTTCGCTGACGGTCATGCTCCTCAGCCTCTCGGCAGCCCTTGTCGCCGCCTTCGTGATCGGCCGCTTGCTGAAGGTTAGCAGCAACCTCATCAGCCTGGTCGGTGTCGGGACCGGCATCTGCGGCGGATCGGCCATCGCGGCCGTCGCGCCCATCATCAAGGCCGACGACGACGAGATCGCCTTCTCCATCTCCACCGTCTTCATGTTCAACGTCATCGCCGTCCTCATCTTCCCGCTCATCGGGCACGCCCTGGCGATGAACGACAACAGCTTCGGCCTCTGGTCCGGGACTGCCATCAACGACACCTCCTCCGTCGTGGCGGCCAGCTACTCCTTCAGCAAGGAGGCCGGCGACATCGCTACGGTCACCAAGCTCGCACGCACCACAATGATCGTCCCGATCTCTCTGGCCTTCGCTCTGCTGGTCTCACGTCGCCGCGGTCAGGGCAGCTACAGCCTGCGGAAGGTCTTCCCGTGGTTCGTTCTGGGCTTCCTGGTGGCTTCGGTGGTGAACACGCTCGGAATCCTGGGCCCGCACTTCCCCCCCCTTGCGGGGGAGGCAGGTAAGCTCATGATCGTTCTTGCGCTGGCGGGAGTGGGGTTGGGTGCTGACCTGAGGAAGATGATCCAGATTGGGCCGCGCCCAATCCTCATGGGGTTGCTTGTGTGGGTCGTCGTGGCCCTCTCGAGCCTGGGGGCACAAAGCCTCACCGGGCAACTATAGGTCCTTGCAGCCGGGCCCTGTCCTGGGGTCCGGCTTAGCTGTATCCACGAATCAATAACCCCCGCGACCTGAGTCAGCGGGGGTTATTGGTTGTCGATGAGGTTTGCTTACCCTACGACGGTCACGTTTTCGGCGCGCGGACCTTTGGAGTCCGACACGACGTCAAACTCGACCTCGGCACCTTCGCGAAGACTGCGATAGCCCTCGCCAACGATAGCAGAGAAGTGCACGAAGACATCGGTGCCGTCCTCGGCAGCGATGAAACCGTAACCCTTCTGGTCGTTGAACCACTTGACCTTGCCAATAGCCATGGTAGAAGCGCACCTCCTTTTTCCAGTGTTGGCTAGTCGTTCACCTGCAGCCAGGACTGGAATGGTGCGCCTGTCCAGCGAGACAGCAAGATGGAACTTAAGCCCATTTTCCCTCCGGGCCACCTACGTGGGGCGGAGCGAGACAACGGTACCATAAGGCCCCCTCCGAGTCAATCCTTTTTTTGTTCGTGTTGCCGATTGGGTGCGGAATGGGGTCTTGACAACCAGAAAAGACACGATACACTAACACCTGTCCGCAGAACGGGTGGGCCAATCAAGTTTGCGGCCCGTCCGTATACGTTTTCATATCCGGTTCCGGCCCTGTACCACCGGCTGCCCTGGTGCTGATCCGCGATGCCCAGACCCTACGAGTACCTTGATCACACTGCCGACTACGCTCTACGGGCCTGGGGCAAAGACTTCCCACAATTGCTCGCCAACGCGCTCGAGGGGTTCCTCTGCCTTCTCGCGGACACGACCAACCTCACGCCCTGCGCGGACCAGACCTTTGAGGTTCAGGGCGATTCCCGCGAGCAGGTAGTCATCCGGGCGCTCAAACGGGTCCTGGAGCTCCGCGACGATGGGGACATCGCGCTGAGGGCCCGCGTCCTGTGGGCCGATGCGGCAGAAGCCTCCGTGACGGTGGGTACCGTGCCTCTTGGCGAGCACCGCGACCGCCTGGGAGCGGCCGTCAAGGCAGTGACTTACCACAACGTCCAGATCCGCGAACACGAAGGCGGCCTCGCCGTTGAGTTGGTCTTCGACACTTGATCGAACTGGTGCTGGGGGAGACGCCCTCGCCGTATGTGGCGCTGCGTAGTCCCTCGTCAACTTAACTCTCACATAAGATCGGCTTAACCGGCGCCTAGTCTCCGCCGATAAGGCTTATGTTGGTCGGCCGCCTGAGCGGTCGGCTTCGCACAGCTTCACTTGCTCCCCAGGTACGGACCTGCGGTGGCTTGTTACCATGCACTGGTGGTCGAGATAATGCAATCTGCACAACCCAGACGAGAAGAAGACGCCGGGCTTGCCCCACATCTGGTCCACTTGCTGACAGCCGCACGCAACCGCGTCGGCCTGCACATGCTCCTGCTCTTCGGGCATGACCCAACGGCCTGCGACACCGCGAGCGGATTCGCCCTGCGCCTCCACTGCCCGGTGGCCGAGGTGGACGATGCTCTGCGCGCTCTGCGGGATCGTGGCATCCTTGGCGCCTCTCGCTGCCCGGGAGCGGATGCGCCTACGGCCTACTGGCTCTCCGAAGATGCAGGCCTGTTCCGCAGCCTGGGCGACCTCGTCAAGACCTACTCCTCAGACCCGGACGGGCGTCGCCATCTCTTCCGCGCTCTCGGCGCCTGATCTCCGCCGCCCCAGGAACACGATAGGGGACAGGTCCACTGCGACCTGTCCCCTTTGCTTGCTGCACTGGTGACGGTGACCTGATGGACACCATCGCTGCTACGGCACGACTTGCACCAGGTCTCCCAGTACCGTGCTGAGCCGGTTCTCATCTGCGGACGAGAACCCGACGTGCAGTCGCTGCCGGAACCCCTCGCCGTAGGCGACCGGCTTCGGCGCGAACTCGGCCATCTCCGCGCAGTTGTCGCGCATGGAGATCAGGTATGCGTCCTTGCCCTGGCTGACGTCCAGCCAGTCCTTCTGCGAGGCGTGACGCCGCAGCATCTCCTCTTTGACGCCGATCTTCTCGCTGATGTCCACTAACAGCCCCGGCTTGATTGCCTCGCGCAGCGGACCAAGGTTCCCGTAGGGCTGAGCATGGTAGAGGAACACATCCTGCATCGTTGCCTGAACATAGGGGTGAGACGCCCAGTTCGGCATGCCACGGCTGAAGCAGGCAGTCACCGTTAGGCGGGCGGCGTTCTGGTGATCCTCCATGTAGTCCTGCGGAGACTGCGTCAGGACGATCTCCGGCTCGATCTCCCGGATGATCGCCGTGACCTGCCGCAGCACTTCGGCCTCGTAGAAGATCTCGAGGTCATTGACCAGGCCCTCATGATAGGTGGCGCCGATGACCGAAGCCGAGGAGTGTGCCTCGGAGGCCCGGATGCGCTTGATCTCATCATGGGAGTGGACTGCCGAACCGCAGTTGCCGTTGGCAATCGTGAAGATGTGACACTCGTAGCCGGCGTCCTTGAGTAGCGCCAGGGTGCCGGCCATCATGAACTCTACATCGTCTGGATGGGCTGCGGTTGCTAGAGCAACCTTCGAGTCTGGCATTCTCGCATCGCTCCTGACCTTGCTAAGTCCCACGACCGCGAATCCTTCCTCGCCTGCGGGCTCAGACCTCCTGTCCCTTCACCAGGAGGAAGTGTGCCCTCCTCGCAGGAACACAACCAGCGAGTTGTTGCTGCCCGCCGCCCTTACCGCTCCTGGCTGAAGCACACCGCCCACACTAAGTGGAGACTGGCCCATGGACACTTCGCCGCAAGCTCGCTATGACCGCGTGCGGAGGGCTGTGAACCTGCAGCGTCCCGAGTGCCTTCCCTGCTCCGACTGGACCTGGATGGAGTACCGCCCCGAGCTCTACCACCTGGGCAGCATGGAGGTCGTCCCCGACGAGATCGGACAGGTCGTCGTCTCGGCCGATGGCAAGCGGCGGTTCACTCGTGACGGCGGCGTCTGGGCAGTGGGGGACAGGGAGCGCTTCCGAACCTACGAGGACGTGCTCAGCGTCGCACCGGATGGCTTTGAGGTCGAGGCCGTCGGCCCAGAAATGCTCACCAAGATGGACCGTCTGCTTGTCGACGCTCGCACGCGGGGCTATCCAATGGCCCTGCACTACGCGACCTTGCTCACTCGGGCGACCCTCGAGTTCGGCTGGGAACCCTTTCTGGTCGCGGCAGCACTTGAGCCGGAGCGTTTCGGGGCTCTTCTGGAGCGCTTTGCCCTGGCCTCTCTGTCGGTGATCTCCGGCTGGTGCTGCGTCGAGGGCGTCGAGATGATCGCGATCCACGACGACATCGCCGCGACGCGTGGCCCCATCTTGAGCCCCGACTGGTGCCGACGATGGCTATTCCCCTGGTATGGCCGCTTCTTCGAGGCCATCCATGCGGCCGGTCGGAGGGTCATGTATCAGTCCGACGGCAACTACCTGCCGGTCCTCGACGATCTGCTCGCCCTGAAGCCCGACGGCCTCTTCGTTGAGAGCTCCTCCCTCGATCCGGCCGAAGTGATGCGGCGAGGTGGGCCCGGGCTCCTCTATCTCGTCAAGACGGATTCGCGGGCCATCGACGTCGGGACTCCGGAGCAGATTCGCCGCGAGTTGGAGAAGCTGCGCTCCCTGCATCAGCACTACCCGGGGATGCTGATGTACCGGGGTGGAGGCAATCCCTCGCCGGAGAACGCCCGGGCCTTCTCTGAGCTGTACCAGGAGCTGCTGGTCTACTCCTAACCCGCTGCCCGTCTTGCCCCAGGCACGAAACGGCCTCGTGGACTTCTGCCGGACGTGCCGGCGACCACGAGGCCGTTGACTACCACTCAGCTTGTGCAGCCCGTCGACAGGCCGCTACTCCTTGATCCAGGCTCCGTCGCACTGGCAGGCCTTCAGACAGCCTTCCAGGATGCAGGTCCAGTGCTTCTGGATCGGGTCCTTCTCGGCGAAGGCCGCGGCGATCTGCTCGGGCGTGACCTTGCCCGCCGGCGGCTCGGCGTTGGTGATCTGGCCGCCCCACTTCGGACCCTCATCACCCAGCAAGGCGTACTTCTTGGCCCACTCACAGCGCAGGCGGTCCCACTTGCCCAGGCATGCCTCGAAGCCGTTGCAGCCGATCACCGTGCACTCGTCATCGGACAGCGCCGCGACCGGGCACGCCTCGATGCAGGGCGCCTCGCAGTCCTTGCACGGCGAGATTTCGGACAGCGGCTCATCGATGGGCAGCGCAGCGTCGGTGACGATAGCGATGAACCGTTGCGTCACACCGTACTCGGGGGTGATCGCGGCGCCGTGCATGCCGATCCAGCACAGACCGGCTGCTGCCGCCGCGAAGCGGTTCGAGAGCGCATCCGGCTGGGCTCCGCGCGGATTGGCGACCACACTTCCCGAGTCGGACAGGTCGGTGGTGATGACGGACTTGAAGCCCATCTCCTCCAGCCGTCGGGCGGCCTTGACTGCCATGTACCGCAGCCAGCGGTTCGCCTGGTAGGTGGCGTAGGAGTACGGGCCTACAGCCTCCGCCGGCGCCTCGGCTGCTCGCTCCAGGTTCAGCGTCGGGAAGTGGTAGCCGATGACCAGAACGCTCTTGGCGTCCGGCAGATAGTCGCGCACGTTGCGGAGGCGGGCATCCTCTTGAGGTGCAATCTCCGCCTTGACAGGCTGGTGCATGCCGCCCTTGTCGACCACGTTGACCTTCAGCGCCCCTGCGTCGACGGTCGGCCGGTACTGGTCGATCAGTTTGTCGATGCAGGCTGGATCGGCCACGCCCACCATGTCCGCTCCCTCCTCAAGCAGGATCGCCTCGAGGTCGTAGCGGGCCTCGTCCATGTCCTGCGGCGTCTCCGGTTTGACCGGATGTGCGCGCTTGCCCGACTGCAGGTATCCGCTCGTGGCGATGCATGACCAGTAGACCCGCGTTCCGAACTCGGGGGTAACGGTGCGGCCCTTGGCGTTCGACTCGCCAAGACCGGTCGCAGCAATCGCTTTGGCGATGTCGATCTCGGTCCCCGGCACTGCGGAGTAACCCAGGCTCTCCAGGTACCGCGAACCATCCAGGCGCATGAACCAGAGCCAGTCGACGAGGACGCTCCCGGTCAGCGGCTCGGGGCGTGCATCGTCGGCCGGCGTCTTCGGATCCTGCAGCGACTCGGGCACGCGGATCCCGAACACGACCACCGACTCCGCATCCGGCAGAGCTTCGCGCAGGTTCAGCCCGGCCTTCTCGCACTCGGCCCGCGAAGCGATGCCGATGATGTCGGCCTCCATGTCAAACAACTGCTTGCACAGGTTCTCCGTCGCCGGTCGATCCGGAAGTATCGGATCCGGGTCGTTCACCCGATCCTTCATCGGCCGGGCGTCCATGCCCCGGCGGAGTCGGCGGAAGGGACGGCAGTAGTCGGGATCCTTCAGCCGCAGGTGCGGGGGCAGGCAGAACCGGAGGCAGGAGCCGAACTCGCCGCCACGCTTCCCATGCTCTGCCAGTTGCTCCAGGATGACCTGCTCGTTCACCACCTCCGGCTTCGGCAGGTCCAGGTCCAGATCGAAGTGCTCGCCCCAGGCGCAGCGCCACTTGTTCTTGTTGCAGTACCGGACTTCCTTGCCGCCGATATCCAGCACATGCTCGCCCTTGACCTCCTTCGAGAAGGCCTCGGTCGGGCACCACTTCCGGCACTGCATGCAGCGGTCGCACAGGGCCGGGCCGTCGTACAGCGGCGTCGGCTCCAGGTCGGCGTCGCACACGAGGCAGCACAGGCGGACGCGCGGGCCGTACTCCGGTGACATGAACAGCCCGTTGAAGCCGATCTCGCCCAGTCCGGCGGCAACCGCTGCGTGGATGTCGGAGAGGTCCGGCGTGAAGGTCTCGTCGATGTCCTTGTAGGGCCGGAAGCGCCAAACGTTGGTGGCCGGAATCGCCACCACCTTGTACCCGCAGTCGTCGATGTAGCGGGCGAGCTGGAAGCTGATGCACTCCAGCTTCGTGTTCATCGCGTACTGGACCGCATAGGGCCCCACATGCTGGGGCGTGTTCTTGCCGTCTTCCTCGCCGCCCATCTCCACGGCTGCATCGGGGTGGTGGATGCCGATCACAACCACGGTCTTGGCCTCCGGGAGGTGCCCCTGCGGAGACATCATCAGCGGCGCGTTGGCCCAGCGCTCAACCGGCGCGACGCCCACGAGGTCCGCGCCGAGCTCCATGGCCATGGCTTTCAGACTGTCGGTCAAGGCAACGTCTGCCATCTGGAACAACTCCTCTTTGTGGATCGGCCAGAGCCCTCCGGCCGTCCTCTGAGCCCTTGCCTTGCGGCTAGGCCTAGAACTGCATCTCGTAGATATGCACGCCATGGGGAGCGAAGTCCACCGTGAGCTGCCGGCCCTTGGCGGCGATTGCCCCTGCCTGGCCTTGCAGCCGTACAGACTTCGGTGTCGCTCCCAGATCGAAGGTCGCCTGATGCGGCTGAGCGTCGCCACTCGCCGCGATCAGGTATACGGTACCACCAACGCGTCGCGTTGTGAAATGCAGCCACGTGCCCTCTGCGTCAGCCTTCACCGTGAACTCCGGGGCCGGCTCCACCGACAGGATGACCGGGATCATCGGCTTGACCTCGGCGGCCATCTGCTTCACTCGGCCCCACTGGGTGTCGAAGGGCGAGCTGGTGTCTCGGCGCAGGTCCATGAAGGAGTAGTAGATCAGCCCCTTGGCTCCCTCGGCGATGCACTGCCAGGTCATCGAGCGCATCTCCTCCGGGGTCGGCGGACGCTTGCCCTTCCTATCCTCCTCAGTCTTGCTATAGGTCCCCCAGTTGAACACCTGGGGCACCATCCATACCGGCCGCGTGTTGCCCACACTGGCCACGCTGGCACGAGTCCACTCGCCTGCTCGGTTGGCGCTGCTGCTGGGGATCGGGTAGGGGTCCGTCCCGATCGCATCAAAGGTGCGCCGGTACTTCTCTAGCAGGCCCACCTGGTAGAGCACGATCCAGGTCGGGTGGTTCGGGTCGAGTTCCCGCATCCACTGCTGGTGCGCTTCGAGGCGAGGCATGTGCTCGAGTCCCAGTTCGTCGTTCAGATACCAGGCCAGGAGCGCCGGGTGCTTACCGTAGGTCTTCACCTTGCCCTCGAGGAAGGGCCGCTCGTCCTCCACCGACTTGATCTCCTTCGGGCACCAGGTGGTTCCGAAATAGGCATCCTTCACGCTGTAGATGATCTTCAGCCCGAACTTCGCCAGCAGGTCCATCTGCTCCGGCGTCGCCGCCCCGTAGGGCATCACGCAGTTGAAGGGACTGTCCGCCCAGAGCTCTGCATCTGTCTCGTTGACGCCGCCGGCGTACATGCCCAGCGGGAAGAAGGGCTTCCCGTCGACGATCAGCCGGTTGTGCGAGTCGATGTAGTTCCTTCCGGAGTTGGCGGGCTGGGAGGCCAGCACCTGGATTGGCCAGGTCTGCGCTCCGAGTTCCTTGTCGCCCTTGGCCAGCAGGGACACCGTGAGTTGGTAACTCCCCGGAGCCAGGTCAGCCGTCCGGACTGTGATCGGCTGCGGGCTGCCCGTCGGGACGACGCGGTTGGTGCTAAGGGCCTCGCCCTTCGACCCGAGAACCTGGCACTGGATGGTGACCTGCTCCGGCTCAAGCTCGTAGTCGGTCAGATTCATGTCTACCCGCAGGACAGCCTGCGGCGTTCCCTGCAACATCTGTCCGCGGTAGTTCGGCGACAGCAGCACCGTGTCCATGGGCGACTCGCGGTGCTGGCGCACTTCGACGTCATCCCACCAGGCCTTGCCTGTCATCCCCTTGCGCACGTAGCAGGTGATCGTTACGGAAGCTGCTTCGGCGGGAAGGCGGCCGGTGAAGGACTTGAGTTGCTTCCAGTCGGTCGTTCCCTTGAAGCCCGAGGGGTAGTGGCCGCCAAGCCACTTTCCATCGCGGCCGGTCCACTCGAGGCATACCGTCGCCCCGTTGTCCTCGCCCTGTACGTTCTCGGTCTTGATCCACGCCGAGGCCTCATACGACTTGCCGGGCTGTGCGACAATCGTCTGCGTGAACATCACATAACGCTTGGCATCGTTGTTCACGTACTGCAGCGCGCGGCTGCCGCTGTGTGCGGGCGTCGCAACTGCGCTGTACACTGCGGGCTCTCCGTGCCAGGCCGCGAGAACGCCCTGTGCATCCACGGTCTCGAAGCCCGGATTCTGAACCAGGTTGGGCGGTTGCCAGACCTCCTGCGCGGCAGCCATCACGGCCACCAGCAGACTCACGGCTACCAGCAAAGCTCTCATGATGGGTTAACCTCTCCTGTCATCTTGGAACACGAAACGGCCCCTGCGAGGTCTGCAGGGGCCTATTCTCCCTCGTGTCACAAAGGGCCTTCCTGGCGCTCACCAGACCAGTTGCACGGTCGTCTCTGCCTCGCCGCCCGTATCGATGCCCTGTACAGTGAAGCCCGAGCCGTTCGCGGTGACGCTGCGCCCGATCAGCGATCCCTGGTAGACCATCTGCCCCGAACCATTGAAGTCGATATCGCCGGTCGGCGCGAATATGACTCCGGTGCAGTTGTGGCCCGAGCCGTTGAAGGTGATCGACGGTTGGTTCGAGCCTTCCTCGTAGGAGACGAGGAAGATGCCCGGCTCGTTGGGGCTGATGTCCTGGGCGCAGCCCGACCCGTTGAAGTCGATGCTGCCCTTCGCGATGATGGTGATGCCGTCCAGCACGTGGCCACTTCCGTTGACCGTCACATCCCCGTCCACCAGGTACGTCGTCCCGCTCGGGAAGGTGTGCCCCGAGCCTGAGACCGTCAGATCACCTGTGACGTGAACTCGTGACGCCCCGCCGGGAACCTGCTTTCCAGACCCCGTGACCTTGATCGCGCCGCGGGAGTAGCTGTAGGGGAAATCCGACCACTGGTAGTTCACCGGATAGGGCTCGACCTCCCCCTCCGCATAGCCGCCCTGGAAGTCATTGCCGGAGCCCGTCTCGCGGAACTCGCCGCGGTACTCGACCTGCTTGGTCACCGTGTGCCCGGAACCGGTGAACTTGATCTTGCCGTTGGCGTGGATGCGCCCGTCGATGCTGGCGCCCGAACCCGTCACCAGGACTCCCCACTCTGAGTTCTTCTGGTCCTCAGCGTTGTCCTTCGAGAAGATGCAGGCCAGCCCAGACGCCTTCGTCAGCAGCGCCATCGCCTGGCGTGTCACCGTCATCCCCCTCCGACCGATGACCGGCAGAAAGAAGTAGCGTGTGTACGAACTAGCGCGAACCCATAGCACACGCTCGTCTGCTCCCAGCGTGCGGTAGTTGGGTACGTCCTGCCCGGGCCCGTACCACTGCACATCGCCCTGAGCCGGGTCAATCGCCACCGGGAACTTCGCGCCCTCGGGCGAGTTCGCGGCAGCAATCGCCTGCACTTGCTGAATAGCCGCCGCAGAGTCAGGGAGGACCGCAGCCCCTGCGAGGACCGCCGCATCACACACGTCCTGAGTCCGCTGGGCTGAGATCATCACTCGGGGCATGTCCACTGCAAAGGCCACGCACAGCAGCAGAACCACCAGCATGAGCACGAAGTACACGGCCACGACCCCGCGCCGCCGTCGGACGCGGGAACGTGTACAGACTAAGCCCTTACGGGCATGGCGCTCTGTCTTGCAGCGCCCCAGGGTGAGTTCCGATTGCATAGTTATATCTTAATCAAGGTTAACTCAAGATGCAAGATGATTGTGGCTTTTTCCTGGTTTCTTCTCGTTTGCGCCTCGCGCGTGGACACACCAGGCGCCTGGTCGACTGTCTGTCGCGGAGACCCGTTGTGGCCCAGGAATCAAGGGCGCCCTTGCATCAGGGTCTTGCATGGGGGAGACGACCGGGGGGAAAACGACCAACCTAACTTACCTGGGCATTACTGGTCGAGACTGCAAGCCGAGGGGCCGCCTTCGCGACGGGGCGTAGCTGCCACCGGCACCGGATGCTGCCACAGCCGGCGGCCCATAGGGTCCAGGCGGAGGCCGAAGACGCTGGAATCGCCCCTCCAGTGCCCGCCGTCAAAGTCGACCACGTAGAACACATAACTGCTTCCATCGGCGGCCACGACAACCTGCGGCAGGGACACGCTGGCCCCCTGCGGGATGATCACGTCGGTCGGCACGGATCCCCACAGCGGGGACCCAGTGTTGCTCAGACGTTGCGCCGACAGAGCGAAGTTGCCGTACGAGGGCGGCGCATTGACCGGGGAGGTCAGGGCAACGATCGCCTCGCGCTTCATCCCGGCGGCCAGCAGGTACCCGCCAAAGCCCATCTCAGGCAGGGGAAGGAGGTTCACAGGCGTCGGGTGGCCCCACTGCGGAACCCCGTCACCGCCCATTCTCGCAGCCCATAGCTTGCGTGTTCCACTCGGGCCACGCCCCACAAAGCCGCAGATGAAGCCCTGTGCACCGTCGGACACCACGGGAGAGGGACCTTGGAGTGCAGGCGACATGCCGCCACCTTCTGCGGGGAGCACGGCGCACGCCTTCAGCGTCACCGTCCCGTCTCGCGAGAACAGGTCGGCAGCTACGCCGGGCCTGCGTCCCGCGCCATGTTCATACACGGCCCACACGCCTTCATCGGTGACGACGAGGTGTGCATTGCGTGATGCCCGCAGGGATGTACCGACTACTCTCACGCCACTGGTGCCCGATCCCCAGGCCTGGTTACCCAGTCCGTCATACCTACGCAGCAACACCACGGCGGGCTCCACCGCAGCTCGTGCCTCCAGGGGCTCGCGCAGACAGCTCACGTAAGCGCCGCCTCCTCCATCGGCCACCACGGACAACTGCTGGCAGTGCGATTCGGCCTCCTCCACCACCACGGAGCGCTGACCCTCGAGCCACTGCAGCTTGCCCTCAGCCGTGATCCTCTGGCCGCACACGCCGGTCAGGCAGGCGCTGTTGCCGACGGGGACATCCACATGGAAGAACACCAGAGCGCCGCCTGCACCATCGCTCACAACCTGTGCATGGTGCTCCCGGAACTGGGTTGCGGCGACCGGCACAGCAGCTCCCTGGCCCCAGAGCCTTTCGCCTTGCGCGTTCACTCGCTGGGCATAGAGGTCCACGTCCGTGCTCCGTGGGCCGCTGCTATGCTTGAGCTCGAACACCACGATCGCGCCACCCTTGCCGTCGGCCACAACCACAGGCGAGCGTTCGTAGTCATCGCTGCCGGCCAGGCTCACACCGAGCGGCGCCTCCCAGGCACAGGTGCCGTCGGGCAGCACCTTCTGCACCCAGACATCGGTGTTGTTGGAGCAGGCAGGTACCGGTCGCTCGACCTCGAAGGCGACCAGGCACGGCGATGCGCCTTCGCCCCAGAGCAGTCCCTGGCAAAGGAAGGCCAAGGCGGCTACGAGAACCGCCTTGGCCGAATTCGTCTTCAGCATGTTTTGCGGCTTTCTGCGCGTGCTCACGCTTACGGCACCTATCTGGCGTAGGCCTCGGCAACCTTCTTCAGGCCCTGGTAGATGTCCTCGACATCCTCCTCGTTGTAGCCCTCGTTCCAGCTCGTAACGAAGGTGTTGGCCTGTGCCCAGACCGTCTCCGGGTAGTCCTCCGTCCGGTACACAACGTCTCGGCCGTAGGGCGGCTCCCAGGGGAAGTGACCGCTGCCGTAGGCGGTATGGTCTTTCAGACCGGGGTACATGCAGATGGGAATGCCGCCCGCGTAGCCGGTGCTGAAGGACAGACCCTCTGCGGCGATGGCGGCCCGGAAGGTCGGCACGTCGCACTTCAGCACCTCTTCGTCAATCTGGAAGGAGAAGATCCACCAGGAGTGGCGGGCCTTCTCATGGACCCACGGCGCCTTGATGCCCGGGAGGGTGTTGACCTTGTCCCACAGCAGTTGCGCCGAGGCCCGCCGTCGCTCGAGGATGCTCGGCAGCTTGCGGGTCTGCGCCAGTGCTACCGCGCCGGTCAGTTCGTTCATGCGGTAGTTGATCCCGATCCGCGGATAGCCCCGGTACTCGCCGCCGCGGTCGAAGTACTTGTCGTGGAAGCAGCGGGCGTTGACTGCCAGGTCGTCGTTGTTGCTGATGACGATCCCGCCGTCACCGGTGGTGATCTGCTTGCTTTGCTGCATCGAGAAGCAGCCGAGGTCGCCGATCGTACCGACGGGCTGGCCGTCGAAGGCTGCCCCGTGCGACTGCGCGCAGTCCTCGATCACATACAGGCTATGGCGTCGCGCGACGTCCATGATCTCGTCCATCGGCGCCGGCTGCCCGAACAGGTGCACGGCGATGATGGCTCGGGTGCGGTCGGTGATCTGCGACTCGATGGAATCCGGGCGCAGGATCATTGTGCGGCGATCAACGTCGGCGAACACGGGGATCTGGTTGCACTGCAGGATCCCGATGATCGTGCCCATGTCGGTGACGGTGGTGGTGATGATCTCGTCGCCGACTTCGAGCTGCAGGGCGGCGACCGCTGTGTGCAGAGCTGCCGTGCCCGAGGTGACGCCCAACACGTGCTTGGCGCCGCTGAGGGCCCCGTACTCGGCCTCAAACTGCTTGACCGTCGTGCCGCCATAGTAGAAGAGATTGCCCGACTGGATTACCTGGGTCAGGAGGTCGATCTCTTCCTGACCGAAGTCGCGTCCCGACCGGTTGCTAACGCTCGGCCAGGGCTTGATGGAAGTGTCGCGGGTCTTCGGACCCCCATTGACTGCGAGCTCGGCGGCCATGCTGACTGATCTCCTTACAGATGCGTGAAGTGTTCCGGCAAAGCGCCGGCCTTGAGCGGGACGCAGGCCATCTCGGTGCGCTTCAGCGGCCCCAGGGCAGCTCCGAGCCACTGCATCGTCTGGCTCCCCGCCAACCTCAACTGAGCTGACTGGCAGGTCCTTCCCCGGCAGCAGGGGAAACACCTTCTCGCGGTCGCGTTGCTGAGCCAGGGTGGCTCCCGACCCGGCTGCCTCGATGCCGGAGATGGTGCGCGACAGCCTAACATACTCCTTCCCGGCCGATAGCCCAACCCACATTGTGTGGAGGCCTTGTCATGTGGCGCAGAGTCGGTGCCTTCGTGGCAGCAACCGCCCTCCTTACGGCGGTCTCACTCCTGACCCTACGTCCGGCCCAGACTGACGTGGGACCCGGCTATCGGTCGCCCTTCCTCCTGGCCCTGTCTCCCGACAAGACTACGGTCTACGTCTCGGACTGCACCGCAGACCAGGTCGTGGCCTTGGACGCTGCCTCGGGCAAGCGCACAGGTTCCTGCCAGGTCGACGCCCCGACCGGAATGGCGGCCTCCCCCGATGGAAGGACCCTTTACGTAGCCTCCGGCGACCGCGACCAGGTGACCGAGGTCGCCTTGCCCGCAATGACCCCTGGGCGCAGTACCCCGGTGGGTCGCCATCCCGTCGGCCTCACCCTTTCGCCCGACGGTACGAGGATCTACTGCTGCAACCAGTTCTCGGATGACGTCAGCGTTCTCGAGACTTCCTCCCTGCGAGTCCTCGCGCGTCTGCGGGCGGTTCGAGAGCCCAGGTTCGCCGCTCTCAGCCCAGCCGCGAACACACTCCTCGTCGCGAACCACCTGCCCTTGGGCTCGAACCTCGACGACGACCTCGGCGCCGAAGTGAGCCTGATCAACCTCGCCAACGGTGCACACGCCCGGCTGAAGCTGGCTCGCGGCGCCACCGACGTCGGTCAGATCTGCTGCTCAGCCGATGGTCGCTTCGCCTACGTGCCCCATGTCCTTGCTCGCTGGCTCCTGCCACCAACTCAGCTTGACCGCGGCTGGATGGCCACCAACGCCCTCACCGTCATCGACGTGCCCAACAAGCGCGTCCTGGGCACCGTGCTGCTCGACGACCTCGACCATGGCGCCGCGAACGGTTTCGGCGCTGCACTCTCGGAGTCGGGGGACAAGCTCTGTGTCACCCAATCCGGCACCAACGAGGTGCAGCTTCTCGACACGGCCAGGCTCCTCAAGCTCATCACCGAGTGGCCTCCGAAGTCCCAGGTGGCGCTGGAGGACGACCTGACTGCCGTGTACCGTGCCGGCGTGCGCACTCGCGTGAACTGCGGCGGCCTCTGCCCGCGAGGCGTTGTCTGTGCGGGTCGCGAGGTCTTCGTCGCCAACTACTACTCCGGCACCGTCTCGCGCCTGGGTCTGGACACCGGCAAGGTCCTCGCGACGGTTCCCCTCGGTGAGCAGCCGCCGATGGACCCCGTCCGCCGTGGTGAGATGCTCTTCCATGACGCTACGAACTGCTTCCAGGGCTGGCAGTCCTGCGAGACCTGCCACCCCGAGGGTCGGGGCGATGGCCTTGCCTGGGACCTGCCCAATGACGGTATCGGCAACCCCAAGAACGCCAAGTCCCTTCTGCTGTCCTCCAAGACGCCACCATCAATGGCCCATGGTGTCCGGGCCAGCATGAGAGTCGCCGTCGTCGCCGGCTTCAAGTACATCCTCTTCCACCCGCCAACGGACGAGGAAGTCGACTCGGTCTGCGCCTACCTCGACTCCATGAAGCCGGAGCGCAGTCCCTTCCTCAAGGCCGACGGGTCTCTATCCGAGGCCGCGAAGCGGGGCAAAGCGCTCTTCGAGAGCCCGGAGGTCGGGTGCGCTCGCTGCCATCCTGCGCCCCTGTACACCGATCTGCAGATGTATGAGGTGGGGACCAGGGGCAAGTTCGATCAGCGTGCCGACTTCGACACGCCGACCCTTGTCGAGATGTTCCGAACTGCGCCCTTCCTGCATGACGGCAGCGCGGTCACGATGCGCGAGGTGCTCAAGGACTTCAACAAGACCGACCAGCACGGCCACACCTCGCAACTCACTGACCGGCAGCTCAAGGACCTTGCCGAGTACGCCCTGTCGCTGTAGCCTTCGCTCTTGACAAGAACCGCCTCTGCGTCGTACCTCCTGGGTACACTTGGGGCATGGCCCAACGGTACCCGGCGCAATCAACCATCCCTCAATCGAGGAGGACCCTGTGAACGTGCACGTAGCACTCCTGTCTTGCGCGCTGCTATGCATGACCCTCACTCTCGCTGTGGCCCAGGAAACACCGGTGGCACCTCAGCTCACCGCCGTGGGGCAGGTCGTCGTCGAGAAGGACGTGCCCTACCTCCTGGACCCCGACTGCGTGTCTCACCCGCGATTGTCCATCAGTTTCTCGGAGCAAATGAAGCAGTGGGCAGAGAAGGACGCCCTCAATCCCCCGTCAAAGGGTGGGATCGTATTCAACGGCAGCTCCACCTTCACCCGCTGGAAGACGGTGCCCACGGACTTCGCTCCTCTCCCGGCCGTCAACCGCGCCTACGGCGGATCGCGCATCTGGGACCTGTGGTACTGGGCCGACCAGGCAGTCATCGCCCTGGAGCCCAAGATCGTGGTCGTCTACATCGGTGACAACGACATGACGACCCTCTTCAACACCGGCGGCAAGCTCGTCTGGCAGCCGAACGACAACAACGTCGCCTTCTTCATGAAGTACGTGCGGCTCTACGTTGAGAAGATCCGCGCCAAACTGCCCAACACGCGCTTCATCTTTGTTCCCGTCAAGCCTTGCCCGTCGCGCTTCGCCGGTTGGGAGGTTGCCTACAAGCCCCTCAACAAGGCCCTCGCCGAGTACTGCGCACAGCAAAAGAACATGGCCTTCGTCGATACGACCGGCCTCATGATGAACCCGGACGGCACTCCCAACGCCAACTTGTACGAGAAGGACATGCTGCACTTCAAGGCGGAGGTCTACCCCTCCTGGGCCAGGGAGATTCGACCCGTGCTGGATCGCATGTGGGCCGAGGTGAAGTAGCCTCTCCCGCCTCATCGGATTCCAGACGCGAAACAGGCGCACCCCTTCCCGAGGGAGTGCGCCTGTCGGGTTCTGCACTATTCGGAGTCGGCTCCCGAACTGTCCGCCGGCTGCCGAGGGCCCCCTGGCTCAGTCCGACTCGATCGTCATGTTCTCGCTGTGCCCGTTATCCGCCGCCTCACGCTGACGCCGAATCAGATCCTCGAACCGCTCCCCTGCCTCCTCGTCCTCTTCGTCTTCCTCTCCCTCTTCGTCCTCCCCGATGCTCTCGAGTGCGCGGTCAAACATGGCGATGGCGAACTCGAATCTGCCGACCCGCCGGTACAGCTCGCCCAGCAAATACAAGATCGTCCGTGCCTGATCCTCCGCAACTTCGCTGGCGTCGAGGGCCTTCTCAAACAGCATGATCGCTTCGCACTGGCTCTCGGCCTCTCGCTCCGGCAGGCTCTCCTGTCGGGCGCACCAGGAAGCGCGCAGGTACAGGTCGGCCAGACGTAGATCGCTGGCTCGCGTGTCGTGACGATAGCACCGGGCCGCCAGCAGGTACTTGGTCGAGCCCGAGAGTGCCGCACGACCTCCGCCGGCCACCAGTTCCTCCGGGTGGTGTTCCCGCGCCAGGACGAAGTCGCGCACCGGATCCTGAGCGTTCTCGAAGTCACCCTCGAAGGCGGCAAACATGCACCTGGGGCACACATGCACGTAGTGTGGCTGAGGGTCCAGTCCGATCGTGATTGGTCTGAAGTCCGTATCCTGGCCCACGCTGTTGGTCGACGCGATTCGCTGGCTCACAAACCGCGTGCCGCATACGGGACAGGTTAGTTCGATGTTCGCTAGTGTCGTCATCGATGGCTCCCGAGATGCTCTCTTCCTTGTGTCGCCCCCCAACACCTTTGCCCTGCGTGGCAACCCTCCTCGTCCCCTAACGCTTGCTGTCCCTCGGTGCACACACCGTGGTGAAGCTCCCGTCGCTCCACAGACCAAAGCCCTTTTCAGCTTCTCTCTGTCACGGCAGACTCCTTCTCGCGACCCAGGCCGGTCTGCGTCGTTGACGTCTCTACCGCTTGCCCGTAAAATGGCCCGGGGGCCCCCTATGACCGTCTCTCGTGGTGCTTTTGTCGGCCTTGTACTTGGTTCCCTCGCGAGCGTTCTGTGGGGGAGCGTCAACGTCTGTGCTCGGTACCTGGTCGACAGTCGCGGTCTCGACCCCATGTTTGTCGCGTCGGTCCGCTTCTGCAGTGGCGCACTGGCCGCCCTCGGTTTCATGATCCTGACCGGTCGCGGACGTGACCTGCGTGCCGCCACCCGCGAGCTGCCACTCCTACTGCTCCTCGGCGCCATCGGCATCTTCGCCATGGGCAGCATGGTGTTCCTGTCCGCCCGCTACACCGCCTCCGTCAACTCGGCGGTGATCCTCAATGCCAATCCTCTCTTCATTGCCCTGCTGGCGCCACTTGCCGGAGAACGGGTGCCCTGGCTGCGACGCCTCGGCGTTCTCCTGGGTCTGGGCGGTTGTGTTCTGGTGAGTCTGGGCCACGCCACGCAGGCCTCGGCGTCCACCAACGACCTCCTCGGCTGCGGCTTTGCCGCTCTGGGGGCCTTCTTCTGGGCTTCCTACACGGTGATGGGGAAGGGCGTGACGCAGCGTTGTGGTGGGCTTGCGAGTGCGACCTGGAGTCTCGTGGGCGGAGCGGTGCTCTTCCTGCTGGTAGTCTCTCTCACCGGCGGCGCCCGAGCGCTCACCCTCTCAGAGGCGGCCGTCGGGCTCTACCTCGGTATCGGCCCCACTGCCGTGGCAATGCTCGCCTGGTACCGAGCTCTCGAGTGCGTCGACGCGAGTCTCCTCGGGCCCACGCAGTACCTCGCGATCCTGGGGGGTGCGCTTCTGGGGTGGCTTCTGCTGGGGGAGAACCTCACTGCAATGCTGATCCTGGGGGCCGCAATCATTGTGGTCGGTCTGTTCCTTGCCACGCATGAGCCGGATCGCCCCGTCGAGTAACCGAAGCCGCTCCTGTCACGTCCTGGATGGGGATCGGGCCGACAGAAAAGGAAGATGGGGGTGAGGGGAGAGAGGCCCCACCCCCAAGGGCCGCAGGCATGAGCGTGCTAGGTGCCTGAACCGGGACGGTCAGAGGGGGCCACCTCTGACAGGCCTCTGGGCTCCTGCTTCCGCCGCCACCACCAGAAGGCCGGCAAGCCCAGTGCTACCAGAGCAAAGGTACTTGGCTCCGGCATATGGTGCGACTGCATCGGCGCCAGAGTCGGGTCGCCGACGATGGTCAGTCCGTAGTACATGCTCGTCTCGTAGTCCGAGAAGCCGTCCGCCGCTTGCTGGTCGAACCAGTCCAGCAGCGCCTGGCCAACGCACTCCTTACTGTGGAGCGCCTGGTAGAAGGTCCCCAGTTGCGTCAGGCCGCCCGGACTCGTTGAGCCCACTGCGGCCAGACCGTAGTCTGTGCCAAAGACGTACTTGCCCGCCAGGTAGTCCGCCTGCTCGTAGTTCGTGGCCTCGCAGGCAAACAGATCGTAGAAGCCAACCTGAGGGTTGAGCCCCGAGATCTCACTGGCCTGCGTCTCGCCCGCGGATTCCCAGTCGCTGGTCCAGTAGTGCGCGTTCTCGTCCGAATGGGCGGCCACTCGCAGCCAGTGATAGTTGCCCTCGTCCAGACGCGCTTCGTAGTCCGCCTCGCCGGTGAGGGTCGTCGAGTTCACCATCTCCACCGTCCAGCCCGAGCCGCTCATGTCCTTCTGCCAGGAGTTCCCGTAGGCCCACCAGTCGTCATCCACGTACAGCAGCGCCGACTTGTTGAACTGCATGAGCCCCTTCGCGTAGAGATGGTGCCGCGTGAAGTAGCTCGTGAGTGCGCCAACGTCGCCCTCGCTGAAGTTCGGGCTCAGGCGTCCTACCCACACTTCCGGCGCGACACTCCCGTTCCCGGCCGCGTGGCTGTCGAGTACGCCGTCAAGGTTGCTGTCCGACCAGGAGCCGTCAACGTCCATATAGTAGAGGTCCGACGCGAAGGTGTTCCCGCCATACGAGTAACTGGCGCCCGGGAGGTTCCCAACGAAGACGGCCCCGGCAAGACCGCCCGGGGAGGAGTACTCGGACTGCAGGTGCGTGCGGATGCTCTCGGCGCCGCCGCCGTCGTATTCCCACAGCGAAGCCTTCCAGCCGTAGTGTGCCAGGTCGTTGATGTACAGGTCGAGGGAGGGCTGGAGGGCCGAGCGGAGACTGCTGTCGACGATCACACTTACGCGCGAGCACAAAGCGGGGGAGGCGGTTGCACCGAGACACACCAGCACCGCCATCACAACGCACCGACCGGAGCGCAGGGAGCGTGTTCGCGGTCTCTGTCTGGCGTGGCTTTCGAGGGCCTTGGCGGACCGAGTGCGAAGAAGCTGCATGGGCCGATCACACCGCCGTAAGCTCATGATAAGCTCAACTTTGGCTCAAATACTACCCGCGCCCTTGAGCAATGTCAACGGTTTTCTTTAGTAAATCATGAGATAACCGTCCGTCAGCCCACGGACATGGCCACTCGGAACCCGCAAGGAAAGAACGGAGGACCCGCCGGCCGGTCGTAGAACCGAACCGCGCAGCGCACCTCCTCTGGTCGGCTGTTGAACGCCCCGCCACGGATGACGCGATGCAATCCATGTGCCGGTCCGAAGGGATCTACTGCCGGCGCCTCCGCGTAGTAGCCCGGGTCGAACCAGTCGCCGCACCACTCCCACACATTTCCCGCCATATCGAGGCATCCATAGGGGCTCGCCCCCGAGGGATAGCCTCTCACATCGGTGGGGCCGCAGGCGGATTCGGCACAGTTGCAGCGACCTCCCGGCGCGGCCTCCTCGCCCCAGGGATAGGTCCGCGCATCGAGCCCCCTGGCCGCCTTCTCCCACCCCGCCTCCGTGGGCAGCCGGAAACCAACTCCCGTCTGCGCTGAGAGCCACCGGCAAAATCCGACGGCCTCGTAGAAGGGCACGTAGCATGCGGGCAGCCAGTCGCTGTCAGGGCTGCCGGCTCCGGGGCCCGGGAAGGGGTACTCGCCAAGATGGCGCTGGTACGCCGCATACTGAGCCACTGTAACCGGGTACCGCGAGAGAGCGAAAGCGCTCACGAACACCTCGCGCTGTGGCCTCTCCCGGTCCACGAGAGACCGCGCCGAGGGCTGGTCGGCGTCGACCTCTTCGGCGCTGCCTCTGAGGAACTCCCCGCCAGGCACCAACTGCAGCACGATCCCCAGGTCAGCTGCCATCGCCGGGACGGTAACCGTCCTTGCTCCTGCCTCCTGTGCAAGACTCAGGTTGCCTGGAGAAGCCATCTGACATACCTCAATGCGGCGTCAAGAGTCCCGTCCCGGACAGGCCGGGGGCTCGGCGCCCTGGTTACCAACTATGGTCGGGTCTGATTGAATTCTCGGACCTTTGGGCCCACTTCTTGAGCCTAGTCCTTGCGCGCTCCTGGAGAGGAATACTTCCCGCACCTCACCCTGTCTCGCTTCCCTTTCCTTCCCCTTGTCCGTGCGTGCGCAGTGGGGCAAGGCGGTGAGATACCGCCCTGCCTTCCGGCAGAAAAGTGGGCCGGAAACCGGCTTCTTGAAGGGGTTGACAGGCTCTTGGGTTTATGCCATGATAACCGTCGCCCGACGTTGAAATCCCAGTTCACCTGCACGCGTCTGCCGGGCTGGCTCATACCGCTAGGGGCCAGCCGTTGTCGTGTGGACGGGCTGGCGTTGCCACAGCCGGGTCGGGCGTCTAATGGCGGTTAATCTTGTGCCCGAATTCACATGGGCGTGCCGCGGTAGGGCGTTTTTGGGTCGCTGTGAGGGCTGGCCCGGGGTTTCCGGCCAGCCTTCTATTGTGTCCAACTGTAAGTATGTACTTCATTTCACAAAGTAGTCGGCTCAGAACAGGTGAATGAGAATGTCGGAGATAACACTGACGATTGACGGCATCCAGGTGACCGTGCCCCAGGGCTACACAATCATGGAGGCTGCTGACCAGGCGGGCATCAGGATCCCCCGTCTGTGTCATCACCCCCGCCTGTCCATCCAGGGCGCCTGTCGGATCTGCATTGTCGATGTCGAGGGTGCGCGTACGCTTCCGGCCGCCTGCTGCTCTCCCGCTACGAACGGCATGGTCGTCCGAACCCACACCCCCGAAGTCCTTCAGCTCCGCCGCGACATCGTAGAGCTCCTCCTCGACAACCACCCCATGGACTGCAACACCTGCGAGCGGGACGGTAACTGCGAACTGCAGCGGCTCGCCAGTTCCATGGGTATCCGCGAGCGTTTCTTCGAGGGCGAGCGCAAGCACTATCCGAAAGACAACACCGGCCCCGCGGTCATCCGCGACCCCGAGAAGTGCGTGCAGTGCGGTCGTTGCGTCCGCATGTGCGGCGAGGTCCAGGAAGTCGCGGCTCTCGGCCAGGTCGAGCGCGGGTTCAACACCGTCGTCATGCCCGCCCATGACAAGGCCTTCATCGACAGCGTCTGCACCGGCTGCGGCCAGTGCGTCAATGTCTGCCCGACGGCTGCCTTCCTTGAGAAGGACGCGACCCAGGGCTTCCTCAAGGCCCTCGAAGACCCCGAGACCATCGTGGTCAGCCAGATGGCTCCCTCGGTCCGTGCCGCCATCGGCGAATGCTTCGGGATGCAGCCCGGCAAGGCCTGGGAAGGCGAGCTCTTCGCCGCTCAGCGCCGCATGGGCATTGACTACGTCTTCGACACCCAGTTCAGCGCCGACCTCACCATCATGGAAGAGGGCGCCGAGTTCGTCGAGAAGCTCAAGGCCGGCAGGCTCCCCAACATCACCTCCTGCTGCCCGACCTGGATCAAGTACTGCGAGACCTTCCACCCGGACATGATGCAGTACCTGTCCAGCGCGAAGTCGCCCATGAGCATGCAGGGCGCCGTGGTCAAGAGCTACTGGGCCGAGAAGATGGGCATCGACCCGGCGAAGATCTACTCCGTCGCTTTCATGTGCTGCACCTGCAAGAAGTTCGAAGCCACCCGGCCCGAGCTGTGGATGAGCCCCGACATGCCCTCTGTCGACGCGGTCTGCACCACTCGTGAGCTGGCCTGGCTGATGAAATACTTCGGCATCGACTTCGCCAACCTCGCTCCCGAAGAGGCCGACTCCCCCTTGGGCGCGTCCACTGGCGCCGCAGCCATCTTCGGGGCAACCGGTGGCGTCACCGAAGCCGCCCTGCGCTCCGCCTACTTCCTGGCCCTGGGCAAAGAGCTCCCGGACGACGCCATCAACTTCTACGAGACGCGTGGCACCGACGGCGCTCGCGAGGCTTGGGTCGACTTCGACGGCACCAAGCTGCATGTCGCCATCGCCAACGGCCTCGGCAGCGCCAACAAGATCCTCGACCGCATGCGCAAGGGTGAGGAGTTCCACTGGATCGAAGTCATGGGCTGCCCCGGTGGCTGCGTCGGCGGTGGCGGACAGCCCTATGCCGGCGCTAACTCCGTGCCGCTCGACGAAGAACTCCTTCGCCTGCGGGCCAAGTCCCTCTATGACCTGGACACCGACCGCACCATCCGCCGATCGCACCAAAACCCGGACATCCAGAAGCTGTACGACGAATACCTGGGTGCGCCGCTTGGCCATAAGTCCCACGAGTTGCTGCACACCCATTACTATGCGCGGCTGCCGCTTGGCGTTCGGCCGCAGGAGGCGCAGGTTTAATGCCGTACCAGCGCGATATGCTTGAGTCCCCCGAGTGGTGGGCGAAACTCGACGAGTACATCGCCGAACAGAAGCAGCGCAACCCTGAGCACGTTCAGAGCGCTCTCATGCCCGTGCTGCACTACGTGCAGGACCTGTTCGGTTACGTCCCGGAGAAGGCCATCAACCACGTCTCCCAGTCCCTGGGTGTGCCGGCAGTCTACGTGTCGGGCGTGGCCAGCTTCTACTCCTACTACTCCCTTACGCCGAAGGGCACCTTCACCGTAAGTGTGTGCCTTGGCACCGCCTGCTATGTCCGCGGCAGCCAGGGCATTCTGGACGAGTTCTGCCGACAGCTTAACGTCCAGCCCGGCGAGTCAACGCCCGACGGTCTGTTCACAATGGCCGAGGCCCGCTGCCTCGGAGCCTGCGGGCAGGCTCCCGTCGTCATGGTCAACGACCGAGTCCATGCCCGTGTCACGCGCGAGCAGGTTGCCGATATCATCGCTCACTACATGGCACAGGCGCGGGGCGAGGCCGACAAAGCGGCCGAATAGCGTACGGCGGACGATACCCGTCAGGTCGCGGCCAAGGACGCTGCACCGGCTCACCAACCTAACGGGGATCCCCGGGAGACTGTAACTCGTCTCTGGCGGGCCGTATGGGACCCCGACGCCCCTCTGGAGGTGCGGCATGAGCGCCGCCCCTCAGTTGTCGAAGTCGAGGGACCTGCCACTGCGAACGAAGCTGCTGATCTGCTTCCTCGCCGTCACTGTGGTGGGTGGTGCTCTGACCATCGTGGCCGGGAGCTTCGTGATCACCGACATGGCGATCGGGGAGGCCCAGCGGCGGGTCGAGGTTGGCCTCAAGACTGCGCGCTCGACCCTGCAGCAGCGGGCCGACGAAGCAGAGCGGACCGCGAGCATCCTGGCCGACTGGGCCGCACGACAGCCTGACCTGTATGCCAACGGCGTTGCCTCTGAGTACCTTGAGAAGCTGCGCGAGAAGTGTGGGCTCGACCTGCTGCACGTCGTCGACGCCGACGGGACGGTTACGGCCACCGCACGCGGCAACGCCCGGGGCCTTAACATCCTTGGCGACGTCGTCGTCGGTGCGGCCCTTCGGGAGGGACGTGCCTCCTGGGCCTTCACCACGATGTCGGGCAGGCAGCTTAGCGCCGAGAGCGCCGAGCTGGCCTCCCAGGCCTACGTGAAGGTCGTGGAAACCGAGCGCGCCAAGCCCGGCGGACTCAACGAGTTGCGCGAAGCCTTGGTCATCCAGGCGGCTGCGCCCATCATCAGGCCCCCGGGACGTGTTGTGGGAGCCGTGCGGGCGGCAGTGCTGCTCACACGCAACTACGAGCTTGTGGACTACATACGGGACAACGTCTTCACCATGTCTACGTATGACCACAAGAACCTGGGCACGGTGACCATTTTCCTGCGCGACGTGCGCATCGCGACCAATGTCGCCGGTCCCACGGGCGAGAGAGCCATCGGCACGCGCGTTTCCGCCGAGGTCAACGATAAGGTCCTGGGACGCGGTGAGACCTGGGTCGGGCCGGCCTATGTGGTCGGCAACTGGTACGTCTCGGCCTACGAGCCCCTTCGTGACACGCGCAACAGCGTCATCGGCATCCTGTATGTGGGCGTCCTCAAGGACCGCTACGACGACATGCGCAGCCGGGCGATGGGGTTCTTCCTGCTCTGCACGGCCATCGCTTTGATTGCGGCCTTTGTGGTCGGGACCTGGCTTGCAGGTCGGTTGGCGCGACCCCTGGATGAACTGACGGGGGCCGCGGTCCAGATCGCCCGCGGCAACCTTGAGCATCGGCTGCCCGAGCCTGCAAGGGCCGACCATGACGAGCTGAAGAAACTAACTGTCGCCTTCAATGCTATGGCAGCTTCACTACAGCAACGCGACGAAGAGCTCCGGCGCAGCCATCAGGACCTTGCGGAGACCGCCGATGAGCTCAAGCGCTGGAACCAGAACTACCTTGACACCCTGGAGTTTATCACCCACGAGCTGAAGAATCAGGTCGCTGCCATGAAGATCAACCTCCTGGCAGTGCGCGACGGCTACGTGGGCGAGCTCGAGCCGGATCAGCGTGAGGCCCTGGATGACGTGGTGGTCGCTGTTAACCGCACGGAGGAGATGATCCTCAACTACCTCAACCTCTCCCGCCTTGAGAAGGGCGATCTGGAGGTCCGGGTCCGCCCGGTGCAAGTCGAGGTGGATGTCGTGCGGCCGGTGCTGCGCGAGCTCAAGGCACGGTTCGACGAGAAGCAGATGCAGCTTGAGGTGGCACTGCCCGAGGACCTTGTCGTCCAGGCCGACCCCTCCTTGCTGCAGATCGTGTACGAGAATCTTCTCAGCAATGCAGCCAAGTACGGCCGAGAGAACGGCCTTGTGCGGGTGTGGGGTGAGCGCGTCAACGGATGGGCTGAGCTGCATGTCTGGAACGAGGGCCAGGGCGTTGCGGCCGACCAGGCAGACGAGCTCTTCCGCAAGTTCTCACGCCTGCAGCCACCAGGCGAGCAGGAGCGGGGAACGGGTCTCGGCCTGTTCATCACCCGCGAGATCGTCCGCAAGCATGGCGGTGACATCCGCGCTGAGAGCGAGGCCGGACAGTGGATTGACTTCGTCTTCCGACTGCCCCGCCCCGATGTTGTCCTGGGCGAAGAAGAGCAACTTGACGAAACCATCGGTTAGCAGGTGTGACGCACCGTGCGCGCGATGTCCCCGGTGCGCCCACTGTCTCAGGCCGTCCTCTGCCCGGCTCCGCCGGCAAGTGCCCTGGGCGGTTGGCTACGGTCACCCTTAGTCGTACCGGTCCAACATTTCCGATCAGCACCCGATCTCTGGAGTGACCTGACATGAGCGACGAGCGTAAGAAAGTCCTGATGGTGGACGACGACGTAGACTTCATCGAAGCCAACAAGGTGGCCCTGGAAGCTGCCGGTTTCCAGGTGCTCACCGCCACTGATTCCCGCCAGGGCGTGGAGATAGCCCAGAAGGACCTCCCCGATCTCATCATCATGGACCTCATGATGGAGCGGCTCTATGCCGGTTTCTCTGCCGTCGAGGCCATCCGGTCTCACGAAGAGACCCAGCAGACCCCCATCATCATGGTGTCCGGCGTCACAACCGAAACCGGCTTCCGCATCGACCGGGACGGCTCCAAGCCTGAGTGGCTTAAGGTCGTGGAATTCGTCAACAAGCCTGTGGACCCCGTGGTGCTGGCACGCAAAGTGGCCGACATCCTCGGGCAGCAGAAATGAAGTGAGGCGCACCACGAATGAAGACTGCAGAAGCGTTGGCTAATCTGGTCGCGGAGGCGAAGCCGAGTGTCAAGGCGACGCCCGACAAAACGCAAGTCCTGATCGGCATCGCGACTTGCGCAAACGCCGCGGGCGCCCTGGATGTCATGGCCGCCCTCGAAGAGGCCGTGGAGTCCGCCGGTATCGCCGGTGACATCGAGATCTGCCGCGTCGGTTGCGTCGGCCGCTGCAGCCTCGAGCCACTCCTGGAGATCCGCCGTCCCGCCCAACAGCCCCGGATGTACGTCAAGGTCACTCCGGACATGGCCAAGGAGATCGCTCAGCGCGATCTCGTCAAGGGCGAGGCCGTCGCTGACTGGCTCATTGAGAGCCAGGAGGCCGAACCCGGTCAGCCCAAACCCTATGATGGGGCCGAGCGCATCAACCGGTTCCAGCGCGACTACAGTCACCTCGAGTTCTTCAGCCGCCAGACCCGCATCGCCCTGCGCAATGTCGGTCGTGTGGACCCCGAGAACATCGACGACTGTCTCGCCCTCGGTGCCTACGCAGGCTTGGCCAAGGCCCTCGACGAGATGACCCCCGAGGACGTCATCGACACCATGAAGGCCTCCGGCCTGCGTGGCCGTGGTGGCGCCGGGTTCCCGACCGGCGTGAAGTGGGACTTCACCCGCAAGGCCGTCGGTGACCAGAAGTTCGTCATCTGCAATGCCGACGAGGGCGACCCCGGTGCCTTCATGGACCGCAGCACCCTTGAGGGTGATCCCCATGCGGTGCTCGAGGCCATGGCCATCGCGGCCTACGCCATCGGCTCCAACGCCGGTTACATCTACGTCCGCGCCGAGTACCCGCTGGCCATCAAGCGCCTTGAGATCGCTATCGACCAGGCGCGCGCGAAGGGCCTGCTCGGCAAGAACATCCTTGGCTCCGACTTCAGCTTCGACCTGGAGCTCCGCCTTGGTGCCGGTGCCTTCGTGTGCGGCGAAGAGACTGCCCTGCTGGCCTCCATCGAAGGCAAGCGCGGCATGCCTCGACCTCGGCCGCCCTTCCCCGCGCAGAGCGGTCTGTGGGGCAAGCCGACCGTCATCAACAACGTCGAGACGCTCGCCAGCGTCGGCGCCATCCTTGAGCTCGGAGCTGAGTGGTATTCCTCCATCGGCACCGAGACCTCCAAGGGCACCAAGGTCTTTGCCCTGGCCGGCAACGTCGAGAACACCGGCCTCGTCGAAGTCGCCATGGGCGTCACCCTGCGTGACATCATCTTCGGCATCGGCGGCGGCATTCACGGCGGCAAGGGCTTCAAGGCCGCACAGACCGGCGGACCCTCCGGCGGCTGCCTCCCGTCCCAGTACCTTGACACTCCCATCGACTACGAATCCCTGCGTGCAGCCGGCTCGATCATGGGCTCGGGCGGTCTCATCGTCATGGATGACACCAACTGCATGGTAGACATCGCCAAGTTCTTCCTCACCTTCACCCATGACGAGAGCTGCGGAAAGTGCACGCCGTGCCGCGAGGGCACGACCCGCATGCTTGAGGTGCTGACGCGCATCACCCACGGACAGGGCGAACCGGACGATATCCTGCGCCTTGAGCGCCTCGGCAAGGTCTGCTCCCGCGCTGCCCTGTGCGGTCTCGGCCAGACCTCCCCGAACCCGGTCCTCAGCACGCTGCGGCACTTCCGCGACGAGTATGAGGCCCACATCGTGGAGAAGCGCTGCCCGGCTCACCGCTGCCGCAGTCTGGTGAGCTTCGCGATCGACGCCGAGAAATGTGTCGGTTGCGGGTTGTGCAAACGGTCCTGTCCGGTACAATGTATCCTTGGTGAGCCGCGACAGCCCCACGTCATTGACCAGGACCGCTGCATCCGCTGCGGCCAGTGCCACCAGGCTTGCCGCTTCAGCGCTGTGGTGCGTGAGTAGCTCCGGCCCGAGGACGTCGATGATGCTTACCAACGGGGCGAGGCGCTGACTCGCCCCGTTGTTCTTTGTTGCTTGCCGGACCCGGTAGACGCTCAGACCCTGTCGGCCACCCGTTGGGAGGGGCTCCTCTATGCCTGGCGAACCCAAGCCCAGGGTCGCCTTCGTCGAGATCAAGCCGTGGGAGCGTGCCTTCGTCGAAGAGCAGAGCATCGCCTGGGGTTGCGATCCGATCTTCCTTGAGGGTACCGTCGCGGACCTTCCAGCCGCCGACCGTGCCGACCTGACGGTCCTCTCCTGCTTCATCCGTTCCCGAGTGGATCAGGCCGTGCTGGACGACTGCCCAGACCTGAAGCTCGTCTCCACGCGCTCAACCGGCGTGGACCATATCGACCTTGCCACCTGCACGTCGCGGGGGATCACCGTCTGCAACGTCCCCCAGTATGGCGAGAACACCGTTGCCGAGCACACTCTGGGCCTCATCCTGGCTCTCTCGCGCAACCTCTATCCCGCCGTCGACCGCGTGAAGCGCGGAGACCTGTCCATCGAGGGCCTGGTCGGCTTCGACCTCTACGGCAAGACTCTTGGTGTCGTCGGTGCCGGACGCATCGGCCTCCACGTCATTCGCATGGGACGGGCCATGAACATGCGGGTGCTGGCCTTCGATGCGCGTCCCCAGGGCTTGCTGGCCGAGGTGCTTGGCTTCGAGTACACCTCTCTGGAGGACCTGCTCAAGCAGTCCGACGTGGTCAGCCTTCACCTGCCGCTGCTTCCGGCGACACGACGCATGATCGACGCCGAGAAGTTCGCCCTGATGAAGCCCAGTGCGATCCTGGTCAACACCTCCCGCGGCGGGGTCGTGGACAGTGTGGCTCTCCTGCAGGCACTGAACGACGGCAGGATTGCCGGCGCAGCCCTTGATGTCCTCGAGGGTGAGGAGGTCTTCAACGAGGACCATGTCCTGCTGCACAGCGACAAGGCCTCCGTCGATGACTTGCGGCTTGCGGTCGAGGGCTACCAGCTCATGCACCATCCGCGCTGCATCGTCACGGGCCACATCGGCTTCTATAGCCGCGAGGCCCTGCAGCGGATCCTGCTGACGACCATCGACAACATCGGCGCCTTCCTCCAGGGCCGGCCGATCAACCTGGTCAAAGCCTGATCTTCCCATCACTTCCTGGGCTGAGAGGCCGACACTCTGGCGCTTCCCAGGATCGTCCCGACGCCCAGTGTCCCGTCCCAATGGTTGGCGATCTCGCCCGGAGGGCGGCCATGGTAGACGAAGCGACAACCGGTAGCCAGCAACCTACCGCAGAAGAGCGGAGGCCGCATCAGCCTGGCTTCCACAAGGTCCTCGTGATCGACGATGAGATCGGGATCCGCAAGGGCTGTCAGCGCGTTCTCGGCGCTGAGAAGCACGATGTCTTCACCGCTGAGACGGCCGAGCAGGGGCTGGAGGTCCTCGCCGCACACCCGGATACCGATCTGGTCTTCGTCGACCTCAAGATGCCCGGTATGGGCGGGCTGGAGTTCCTCCGCGCCGTGGCAGAGCGTGCGCCGGAGACCGTCTGCGTTGTCATCACCGCCTATGCCACCCTTGAGACGGCTATCGAGGCCACCAAGCGGGGCGCCTACGATTTCCTTACCAAGCCCTTCACTCCGGACGAGCTGATTCGCGTCGCCAACAAAGCCCTGGAACGCGCTCACCTCATACGTGAGCGCAACCGCCTCCAGGCCGAGCGCCAAATGCGCATGCTGGAGCTGGCCACCGAGCAGAGTCGCCTGCGCACCATTATCAACTGCATGGCCGACGCTGTCCTGGTCTGCAATTCCGAGGGCCAACTGGTGCTGTACAACCCGGGTGCCTTGCGTGTCCTGCCTCACCTTACTCCGACCCGTACCGTCCAGAAGCTGGGAGACGTCCTCGAGCCGGCAGAGCTGTTCGAGATGATCTCCGAGGCCGCTGCCGGCCACAAACGTCTCAGTCGCGAGATCCAACTCGGTACACCCCCGCAGACCGGATGGGTCCTCGCCGACGTTGCACCGGTCATCGACGAGAAGTCCGGCCGGTTCCTCGGCGACGTCACCGTCCTGCGCGATATCTCGCAACTGAAGCGCGTCGAGCAGGTGAAGGCACAGTTCGTCAACATGGTCGCCCACGAGCTGCGGGCGCCACTGGCGGCAGTGGGCGGCTACCTTTCCGTCATGATGGAGGGGCTCGTCAAAGAGCCCGAGAAGCAGCAGGAGATGCTGCGGCGGTCCAACGAGCGCCTCAAGGCCCTCCTGGACCTGGTCAATGACCTCCTCGATGTGGCGCGCATGGAAGCGGGCACTGTCCGCCGTGAGATCAGCCGCCAGAACCTGGGCGAGATCATCGGCGAGGTCCTGGAGCTCATGCGGCCACTTGCCCAGCAGCGCCAGATCGAGCTCTCCAGCGCCCTTCCGCCTGACCTGCCCGGGGTTGAGGCCGACAAGGAGGAGCTTGTCCGCCTCTTCAATAACCTGGTCAGCAATGCCATCAAGTACAACCGCGATGGGGGAAAGGTGACGGTCACCGGCAGCGTCTCCGGCCCTTACGTAACCGTTAGTGTCGCCGATACCGGCGTCGGCATCAGCGAGGATGGCGTCAAGCGGCTCTTCTCCGAGTTCTTCCGCGAGAAGCGCCCCGAGACTTCCTACGTGACCGGCACCGGCCTGGGCCTGAGCATCGTCAAGCGCATCGTGGACTTCTACCACGGCCGAGTCGAGGCGCAGTCCAAGCTCCGTGAGGGCTCCACCTTCACCGTCTGGCTGCCCTCCCAGTTCGAGGCCGACGCCGAAGCTCCAGAAGAGGTCGGCGCAGCACCGGCCGCCCTTCCTTGACGCTAAAAAGGGCCGTTGCTACAATACCGCCGTCCCTCTTGCCCCCTGTAAAGGAGTCGTACCATGCCCGAGATCTCCATGGACGAGGTCAAGCACGTCGCGCGTTTGGCACATCTGGCCCTCAGTGAGGAAGAGCTCGCCCGCGTCGGCAAGGAGCTCAATCGCATCCTGGAGTACTTCCGCACGCTGGCCGAAATCGACACCACCGACGTGCCCATCACCTCGCATGCCATTCCGATGCTGAACGTCTACCGTGAGGATAAGGCCCGGCCGTCTCTCCCCGTTGAGCAGGTCGTCGCCAATGCGCCCGACGGCGTCGACGAGTTCTTCCGCGTCCCCCGTATCGTGGAGGACTAGCGGCGACCCGCACGCCCGTCCGACCCTCACCCCATACCGGTTCCGAAGGTGGCTTGTTCTGTGTCTCTCACCGACCTGACCGTTTGCCAGCTATCTGAGAAGCTTCAGGCCAAGGAGCTTAGCGCTCGCGACGTCGTTGCGGCCTGCTACGCGCGGATCGCCGAAGTCGAGGACGACGTGAAGGCCTTCGTTTGCCTCACTCGCGAAGCCGCTGAGAAGAAGGCGGCCACCATCGACGAGCTGCGGGCTGCAGGCCAGCCGCTGGGGCCTCTCGCCGGCATTCCCATCGGCGTGAAGGACCTCTTCTGCACCAACGGCGTCCCGACCACCTGCTGCTCCAAGATCCTGGAGCCCTTTGTTCCGCCCTATGACGCCACGACCTGGGCCCGCTGCGATGCTGCCGGGATGCCCATGATCGGCAAGACCAACATGGACGAGTTCGCCATGGGCTCCTCCACCGAGAACTCGGCTGTCCAGGTCACCCGCAACCCTCTCGACCTTGGCAAGGTCCCCGGCGGTTCTTCGGGTGGCAGTGCCGCCTGCGTTGCAGCCGGTGAGGCCTTCTGCGCTCTCGGAACCGACACCGGTGGCTCCATCCGCCAGCCGGCGTCTCTGTGTGGAATCGTCGGCCTCAAGCCCACCTATGGCCGAGTCTCACGCTATGGCGTCATCGCCTACGCTTCCTCCCTCGACCAGGTCGGCCCGCTGTGCAAGGACGTGCGCGACTGCGCGATGCTCATGCAGGTCCTTGCCGGCCCCGATCCCCTCGACTCCACCTGCGCCACCTTCGAGCCGCCTGACTATGTCGCCTCTCTCGACCAGGGCGTCAAGGGCATGAAGGCGGGTGTCATCAAGGAGCTCGTCTACGGCGAGGGCATCCACCAGCCTGTCAAGGAAGCCGTCCTCAAGACCGTCGACAAGCTCCAGGCCGCCGGGATGGAGTGCGAGGAAGTCAGCCTGCCCAACATCGACTACTCGCTGCCCGTCTACTACATCATCGCTCCGGCAGAGTGCTCCTCGAACCTGGCCCGCTACGACGGCGTCCGCTATGGTCTTCGCACCGTCGAGGACGTCGACGACATCCACGACCTCTTCGCCAAGACCCGTGGTGAGAGCTTCGGCGAGGAAGTCCGCCTGCGAATTATGCTGGGCACCTACGCCCTCAGCGCAGGCTACTACGATGCCTACTACAAGAAGGCGCTGCAGGTCCGCACTCTCATCAAGCGTGACTTCGACGCCGCCTTCGAGAAGTTCGATGTCCTCATCTCGCCGACGTCGCCCTGTGTTGCCTGGGGCTTCGGCGAGTTCGACCAGATGGCCCTCAAGCTGGCCGACATCTGCACCATCCCGGTGAACATCGCCGGTATCGGCGCCATGAGCGTGCCCTGCGGCTACCAGGACCATCTCCCGATCGGGATGCAGATCATGGGCGCACCCTTCACCGAGGACAAGATCCTTCGCGTCGGCTACGCCTGTGAGCAGAGCCGCTAACTTCCCGCATCACCACGCACCAAAAAGGGGCGACTGTTTCAGTCGCCCCTTTTGCATGTCTCGAATCCACCCCGCCCTTGCTGACTAACCCTTCTTGACCTCGCACCGTGCCACTGCCAGATCGCCTGTCCCCAGCACGCTGAGCCGGAAGTCCGCCCCGTTGCTCCGGTTGGCGAACTTGGCGTCCTCGATCTGGAAGGTCGCCGTCTTCCACTCCTCCGTGTTGCCGAGGGTCACCTTCCCGCCGGGCTTGAAGGCGCCTTCACGAACCGAACCCGCCGGGTCCTGCGAGTCATACTGGAGCTCGAAGGCCTCACACCCCGCATCCCGGTACTCGACCGAGATGGTGAGGGGCTGTGGGTCAAGGTCGAAGGCGAAGCTGTCATCCAGCCGGAAGTACAGGTACTTCGCCCCATAGGGATTGGTTGCGGTCTGCACACAGGGCCGCCCACGCAGCACGATCGGCACACTGATCCCGTCGCCGCTGGAGGGCACCTGGATACCTCCGTCCTTGCCACCCTCACCAAAGGTGCTGGAGATCAAGGTAGCCGCGCCGTAGGGCTCCAGCGCCACCTTCAGACGCTCGTTGTTGTGGAAGGCGTCGGCATACTTCCGGGTCAGGTCGATGTACTGGCGGCCGGTCTCCCGGGAGTTCGCCACGTCGGTGCCCTCGTGGAACTCGTTCCAGGTCTCCACCATCGCCAGCCAGGGACGCCGGACCGGGTTCAGCCTCAGCAGCATCTCCCAGTTCCGCGAGTAGAAGGCGCCGTTCTCGCGCTCCTTCACCAGGGGCTGCCGTCCGCGGACGGCGGAGTGGTCATACCCCGGACCCAGGGCCGCGCAGCCCGCCAGTGACAGACCCAGGGCACCGCCCCAGTTGCAGGTGTTGTCGGCCTCGCCCTCCCAGGCGGTCTGCTTGATGATGTACGGGTTCACCCCAAAGTCCTTCTCGAAGCGCTCACGCACATAGGGGAACAGCTCCGGGTCCTGCTTCGCAGCGAAGCCCGGTGAGTACAGCAGGATGATGGGCCGACCGTCGATGGCCGCCCACAGTCGTGGCGGGATGTAGCTGAAGAAGTCGCGCACCGTGCAGTAAAACCACGCCTTGCCGTCGGGAGTTGACAGGTCGACCTTCCGTCCCGACTTGTTGTGGCTCAGCGTGCTGGTGTCGTAGAACAGCCCAATCTTGGGGCACTTCTCACCAAGTCGGCGCAGGTAGTCGCAGGCCCTGACGAGGTTCGGCAGCCCCGCGAAGGACCAGCTCTCCATACCATCCGGCGCACCCCAGTAGACGGGCGCAGCGAAGTCGATCCCAGCGGCGCTGATGTCCTGAAGCTGCTCCTGCCACCAGCGCGTCGAGTAGTAGCTGTAGTCGTCCCAGCTTGCCGGATGGGTGGTGCAGGCGTCTCCGCCGTCACCGTAGTTGACATGCGCGCCGGAGTAGACGTCATACCAGTAGAACAGGTAGGTACCGATCACCGGCTGACCAGCCTTGTAGCTCTCCACGGCCTTCAGGTCATCGGCGGTCAGGCTGATTGACTTCCCCGGCGCCGCCGACTCCGTGAACCCTCCTGCCTCCTGGGCCCATACCGAACCCGCCATCACCATCACCCCACAAACCGCCGGCAGCAGATGCCTTCGCATTCCGATCAGCCCTCCGTAGTCAGCACGCTGCGTAGCACACGCAGGAAGTTGCCGCCAAGAACCTTCAGAACCGTCGTCTCGTCCCAGTTTCGCCTGACCATTTCCCGGGCGATCTCACCCAGATTGCCCACGTGCGCCGGAATCGCGATTCCCTCGTCGCCCAGGCCGTCGTAGTCCGCACCGATGCCGACGTGATCGGGGCCTACGAGGTCGATGCTGTGCTCGATCTGGTCCACCAGCGTCGCCACGTCTGGGTGCTCCTGATGGATGAACTTGGCGTAGCAGGCCACACCGTGCACGCCTCCGCGCTCAGCCAGGGCCCGAATCTGGTCATCGGTGAGCCCTCGACTGTGCGGTGAGATGCTGAACACGCCGCCGTGCGAGAAGATCGGCGGCGTCTTGCTCAGCTCCAGCGCCTCAAAGAAGGTCTTGTCGTTGGAGTGAGCCAGGTCCACTACCATTCCCAGTTCGTTCATCTCGGCGATGGCCGCCCGCCCGAAGTCCATCAGCCCGGCCATGTCACGCCGCATCCGCTCGCGGTCCTCCGCCGTGCAGTAGTCGAACAGACTCGCTTCTCCCTGGCAGCCATGTTCGGGCGCCTCACCGTGGGTCAGGTTGCCGACACGGACACCGAGCCGATACAGTGCCTGCAGCACCGGCACCTGTCCCAGGCAGCAAGACAGGCTCTCGAGTTGCAGCACCACTCCGACCTTCCCGACGACCTTGGCCGCCTTGATGTCTTCTGCACTGTCGATCAGCGAGAACTCGCCCGGGTGTGCCGCCACCATCCGGTGGGTGGCCTCGATCAGCCGCAAGGCCCTCGGCAGGTCTGTGCTCCCACAGTACGAGAATAGCGCGGTCACGCCGGCTTGCTGCAGACGCGGCAAGTCCACGTGATACCGTGGGGCTGCCGGGGCGAGGTCCAGCGCGTCACCTTTGCCCAGACGCCGCTCGAGACTGTCGTTGTGTCCGTCGATGATGGTGGCTTGCTTCTGCAGGACTTCCCAGTCCAAACTCATGAGTCTGTGCTCCTTCGTTGGTTACTTCGCAGACCGCTGACTGCCCTATCTTTCGTTGAACTTGTCCAGCAGGACGGCCCCCAGGATCACGAGGCCCTTCACAATCCACTGCCAGTACTGGTCCACATGCATATGCGAGAGGCCGTTGTTCATGACGCCGATGATCAGCGCACCGACGACCGTGCCCGTGATGCTCCCGCGACCCCCCATCAGGCTCGTGCCGCCGACGACCACCGCGGCGATGGCGTCCAGTTCAAACATCTGGCCTTCCTTAGGGTCGCCCGACATCAGCTTGGCCGCCTGGATGATCGCCGCCAGGCCGGCCATGAGCCCGCTGATCGCGTAGATGAGCACCTTGACCCGCGCCACGGGGATGCCGGAGAGCCACGCCGCGCTCTCATTGCCGCCAATCGCGAACACCGCACGCCCGAAGGAGGTGCGCATCAGCAGCAGCCACGCCAGCACCACGACGCCGGCCATGATGTAGATGGGAATCGGAACCAGCATCCGAGGCGCAACGCCGATGATGGTGAAGGCCTCCGGCAGCTCACCGATCGGTCGCCCGCCGCAGGCCACGAAGGCGCTGCCCCGAGCTACCAGCATCACAGCCAGCGTGGCGATGAAGGGTGGCAGCGCAAACCGCGCAATCAGCCGTCCACTGATCGCGCCAAGTGCTGCGCCGATGGCCAGGGCCGCCAGCGCTCCGAAGACCACCATCGCGACCGGGCTGTCCAGCAGCGGGATCAGTGTGAGCTTGTAGCCGAAGGCCACCAGGTACAGCCCGCGCCTGATGACATAGGCGCACAGCACGCCGCACAGCGCCAGCACCGATCCCACCGACAGGTCGATGCCGGCGGAGATGATGACGAAGGTCATCCCGACCGCCAGGATGCAGTTCACGGCGATCTGGTTGGCGAGGTTGATGATGTTCAGCCGCGAGATGAAGGTGTGCTCCGGCGTCAGCACCGCGAAGAACACGCACAGCGCAAGGAGCCCCACCACGGTGCCGTAGCGGAAGAACAGACGCGGTGCATCCTGTGCCAGACGGCTAAGCGAAGCCTTCATTCCAGGGGCTTTCTGCGGAAGTGTTGCACGACGATTCGCGCCGCGAGCCGCGCAGACCTTCCAGGGGCCAGGGGGAAACGAAACAGCGACCCCTTCGGAGGGTCGCTGCAGAGGAAGTCTTGGGTTGGCTGCCGGGCAAGGACTCGAACCTTGAATGGCTGATCCAGAGTCAGCTGTGTTACCATTACACCACCCGGCAACGGACTTACAATATAGCGTGCCCCCGCCGAGCTGTCAAGCGCGAAATGCCTCCATCCTGCACGCTGCTCCACCACGCAGGAATCGGCCCCTCAACAGGCCAACTTACCCTCTTTGCAGCGCCCATCTGTGGAGGCCGACACCATGTCCCTGCGCGACGAGGTCCTTTCCGCCCTGCATGGCCACAAGACCGGCCGCATCCTGTTCACCTGCTACAAGGGCCTGCTCCCGGCCGGGGCGGAGAGCATCGACGGTATGGCTCTTGTCGCCAGTGCACCCGCCTTTCGCGCCGAGACGCCGGAGGTCAGCTACTCCTCGCGCGACCTGGGCCCCGGCGTGCGCGAGACTACCATGCACACCCCCTGGGGCGACCTGACCAAAGTAGCCCGCACCGAGACGGGCTACGGCAGCTCCTGGACCCGCGAGCACTGGGTCAAGTCCCCCGAGGACTACGCCATCCTCGAGCAAGTCCTTCGCCACACCCAGATCGTGAGCGACCCGGAGCCCCTGCGCAAGCTCCTCGCCGAGTTCGGCGATAGGGGAGTGGCCCTTGGCTGGATGAACCGCACTCCCTTCCAGCGGCTCTGGATCGAGTACACCGGCATGGAGCGCCTCGCCTGCGACCTGGTCGACTACCCACAGGCCGTCGAGGCCGTGCTGGAGGCCCTCTTCGACCAGTCGCGAGAGATACTGCGGGTCACGGCGCAGTGTCCTGCGCAGCTCGTATGGGTCCCCGACAACCTCACGGGTGAGATGACCGGTCCGCCGATCTTCCGCAAGTACCTGCTGCCCTACTACCGCGAGGTCTGCGATGCCCTCCTGCCGGCGGGGAAGCTGCCCTGCTGTCACATGGATGGGATGCTGCGGCAGATCGCCGACTGCATCGGGCAGACCGACCTGCCGGTGATCGAAGCCTTCACCCCGCCGCCGGACGGCAACTTCTCGGTTCGCGACGCGCGGGAGCGCTGGCCGGGCAAGTCCCTGTGGCTGAACTTCCCCTCTTCCGTGCACCTGTGCTCGACGGAGGAGATCACCCGGGTCACCCGAGACCTCGTCGAGCAGGCCGGCGATACCGCGGGCTTCGTGATCGGCGTTACCGAGAACATCCCTGCCTCGGTCGGGAGTCGGTCCCTCGAGGCGATTGCGGCCGCCCTGGCCTGATCGGGCCGAGACCCCTTGGGCCGCAAGCCACACCCGCGGAGGATTCCGGCCGGTCTACGCGAACTGCCCGCGCACATCCCCAAGGAAAGGACTTGCCCTCATGAACCCCTATCCCCTCCAGTTCGGCCTTGGTGGCGTACCCTTCCTCGCCGATGCCCGAACCCGTTCGATCTCAGCCGAAAACCCCCAGGGTCGCAAAGGCGCCGGGGCCAAGGCCGTACCCGAAGGCGGTGCGGCTGGTTGGCTCGGGCAAGGGTGGAAGGTCCGGCCCTGCATGACCCTAAGGGCGGGGGAGACCCTCGCCCTGGCCGACATCGAGGGCCCCGGGATCATCCAGCATATCTGGATCACGGTGAGCCCAAACGCTTACCGTGACTGCCTCCTGCGCATGTACTGGGACGGCGAGGACTCTCCCTCCGTCGAGGTCCCGCTGGGCGACTTCTTCTGTTGCGGCCACAACCTGCGGACGAAGGTGAACTCCCTGCCGATCGCCGTCAACCCCTCCGGTGGCTTCAACAGCTACTGGCCGTTGCCCTTCCGAGAGGGCGCACGCATCACCGTCGAGAACCAGCGTTGGGAAGAGATCGGCGGCTTCTTCTACCAGATCGACTACGCCGAAACCGAGGTGCCCGCTGAGGCTGCGTACCTCCATGCCCAGTGGCGGCGGTCGATGGGCACCCGCGAGTGCCCTGAACACGTCATCCTCGACGGCGTCAACGGCAAGGGCCAGTATGTCGGGACCTACCTTGCCTGGACGCAGCTCTCCGACGGTTGGTGGGGAGAGGGCGAGATCAAGTTCTTCATTGATGGCGACACCGATAGCCCCACCATCTGCGGCACCGGCACCGAGGACTACTTCGGCGGCGCCTGGTGCTTCGGGGACACCTTCTCCACCGCTTTCCTGGGCTATCCGCTCTGGCAGCGTGAGGAGGCCAAGGTGCCCAAGCACGGGCTCTACCGGTGGCACATCATGGACCCGATCCGCTTCGATCAAGACCTGCGAGTCACCATCCAGGAGTTGGGCTGGTGGCCGAACCACAAGTTCCAGCCCCTCACGGATGACGTGTGCTCAACCGGCTACTGGTACCAGATGGAGCCCCATGCTGCCTTCCCGCAGATCCCGGAGGCACGGGACCGCTGGAGTCGCTAGAGGACCTGTTCCAGGGCACTGCCGGGCGACTCAGAAGGGGTCTTCGGCCTTGGTCTGTGCAGGAAGGTGTTCAGTCGTGACGAAAGACTGATTCGTGCGTGCGACCACTGTCCCCAGGAGGGACCAGGAAGATGAAGAGGCCGTTGGTCATCGGAGCTGTGCTTTTGCTCTTGGCGCTCGTAGTCGTAACTGGTTGCCAGAAGGTCAAGGAGCCGTCCTCCGAGACTCCGCAGGCGGAGCAACCCATGCCGACCGAGAACCTGCCGGGCGGGGGCGAGAACATCGCCGCACCGACCGGCGGGGGAAAGGTCGTCGGTGTTACGCTGCTGACCAAAACGCACGTGTTCTATCAGGACCTTGAGAAGGGCCTGCAGGAGGCGGCCGACAAGCTCGGGTACAAGCTCGCCGTCGATTCAGCCGAGTTCAAGGCCTCCGACCAGGAGAAGCAGATCGACAACTTCATCGTCCAGAAGGTCGCTGCCATCGTTGTCTGCCCGGCCGATTCGGCCAGCGTCGGCGGGCCGATCAAAAAGGCCAACGCAGCGGGGATCCCCGTCTTCACCGCCGACATCGCTGCCCAGGAGGGCGACGTCGTCTGCCACATCGCCTCCGACAACAAGCAGGGCGGGCGCAAGGCCGGGGAGTACCTCGCCCAGGCCCTTGGGGGTCAGGGCCAGATCATCGTGATCGACCATCCGGCCGTCACCTCGGTTCAGGACCGGGTAGCGGGCTTCGAGGAAGCCCTCAAGAAGTACCCGAAGATCGAGCTGGTCGAGAAGCCACCCGCTGAGGGACAGCGCTCGAAGGCTCGTGACGTCGCGGCCAACAAGCTCATTGAGTTCCCGCAGTTGCGCGGCATCTTCGGCATCAACGACGACTCCGCCCTGGGTGCCCTCGCCGCCTGTGAGGCGACCAAGGGTGCCGAGAAGATCGTCATCGTCGGCTACGATGCCACTCCGGAAGCCCGGGAGAAGATCGTCAAGGGGACCCAGCTCAAAGCCGACGTCGTGCAGTTCCCCGTCAAGATGGGGCTGACCACCATCGAGACCATCGACAAGTACCTGCGCGGTGAGAAGGTCCCCAAGCAGATTCCCATCGAGGTCGACATCCTCGACAAAGCCAAGCTGTCCAGGGAAGCTCCGAAGCAGTAGCCCGACGTGCCCCACCAGAAACGAACCGTGCCCGGCCTTGTGCCGGGCACGTTGCTTCTGTGCGGGTGCGACGGAGACAGGGCCGCTCAGTACTTGCCGTAGCGCTTGCAGGCCTCAAAATAGGTAACGAGGTTTTCCTTTGGGGTGCCTTCACGGAAGCTGTCCGAGCTGCCGATGATGAAGCCGCCACCCGGCTTGGCGATCTCCATCGCTTCTCGTACGGTGCGCTCCACCAGCTCCGTCGTGCCGTGCTTGATCACATACAGCAGGTCTACGTAGCCCTTCAGCGTCGTCTTGTCTCCGATGCGCGACTTTGCCCTCGCAAGGTCAAAGTCGCCGACCGGCGGCGGCGTGCAGGTCTCCAGCACGTCGACTCCCGTGTCCGCAATCATCTCCATGCTTTGCCTCAGCTTGCCGTCGTCGTAGTAGTCGTAGTAGGCCCCGTAGCTGTGCGCAAGCTCCACGGCCTCCCGAATCTGCGGCACGAACACCTCGGCGAAGATCGCCGGCGACCACCCCGCCGACAGCGAGTTGAAGTACCAGCTCCCGAAGATGAACTCCGCCCCGCCCTCCAGAGCTGCTTTCTCTTCCTGCAGGCTCCGCTCGTGGTACATCCGCAGGATCGCGTCGAAGAAGGGCCGGTCCTCGTAGTAGTCTACCATCAGGTCCTCCATGCCTCGCGCGTCTCCGGCATGGTGGTCCAGCGCGCTCTGAATGTTGATCAGCGCCACGCCACGATCGCCCAGCGTCTCTTTCGCCTGGCGCAGGAAGTCGAAGTTGGTGTTCACCGCAGGCAGCAGGTACCGGAGCGCCGACAGATCCTCGGGGCCCTTCACCAAATGCTCCGTCCGGATCGGGTTCGGCGAGACTCCGTACTCTCTCCCCGCGGGCGGGATCTTGATCCGGTCCGAGAGCGATCCCGCCGGTGTGTGGAAGGTCCGCTCCACCACTGCATAGTCGCCGTCTGCATACCGCCTCTGGTCGACAGATACCTCCGGAAGCCGGTACTCCTCAGGGAAGCTCACGAGGTAGTTCGACGTGCCGTTGCCGAGAACGTGCATGAAGTCGACGTCCGGCAGAAGCTCCATTTGCCCTTCGAGACTCTGCTGACCATGGACCGCCTGCATCCACGCGTGATAGCGTGGCGAGATGGGTACTCGGTCGAGCTCCCCATGCCGAATCGTACACAGGATGCGCTCACGCCCGGTCATCGTGGCGGACATACTCCGGTCTCCTCAGGGCTTCGTAGTTGCAGCGTCAGTGTTAGGCGCTTGGTCACCATCGCCAGGCTACACCCTTCTCCCGTTAGTCGTCAAACTCCCACGCAGCCACCGGTCGGGTCTGTGGGGTGATCCCCTCCGGCGTGAGCTTCCCGGCGTAGAGACGGATCCAGTCGATCTCGACGTCGCCGGGGCCGCTGCCGGGGTCAAACCGCACTTGGTCGATCCTCCCCTTCGCGTCCAGCGGAAGCACGTACTCATGCCACTGACCGTCATGCACCAAGTCAAAGAACACGCACCTGGCGCGCTCGAAGTTGGCCGGACTCGGGTTCCGCCAGAAGAACTGCCCCTGGCCGCGCGTCGCCAACTTCACCCGCAGGTGTGCCGTCACCGGGCCTTCCACGCCGGTCACGGGTGGGCTCATCATGAAGGGGTCGTCGCCGGTCGACTTCATCGTCATGACCCCTTGCGCGAGGGCCAGTTGCGCATCAGCCGAGGCCGTCCATCCGGCGACGCGGAAGTTCGGGTTGTACTTGGGGTTCGGGATCACCCGCTGTGCGCCGACCGAAGTCAGCCAGTCGTCGATCCGCCGGGACATCTCCGCGGCCTTCTGTGGCATCTTCTCCGCGAGGTTCGTCGTCTCGCTGAGGTCCTCGCGCAGATTGTAGAGCTCAAGCCGTCCCTCGAAGAACTTGATGAGCTTGTAGTCGCCCTGACGCATCGCCGCACAGGGGGACACATGGAACTGCTCGGCCGACCCGGCCGGATTCGGAAGTACGTAGTGCGGGAAGTACCAGAACAGCGCATCGCGCTGCGGTGCCCCGGTCTGCTTCAGCACCGGCACGATGCTCTCGCCGTCCATCACGTGACTGTTCGACGGCCTGGCCCCGGCCATCTCGAGGATCGTCGGGCAGAAGTCGACGCTGCACACCGGCGTGTCGCAGGTCGTCCCGGGTTTCACCACGCCCGGCCAGCGCACGATCATCGGCTCGCGAATGCCGCCTTCCCACAGCGTGGCCTTCCCGTCCCGAAGCGGAGCGTTCGAGGTCACGCGGTCGCCTTCCGTATACTTGGTCCTGGTGAGCCCGCCGTTGTCGGACATGAAGAGGACGATGGTGTTGTCGCTGAGCCCCAGTTCGTCGAGCTTGGCCATCACGCGCCCGACACCCTCATCCACGCTCTGCACCATCGCCGCATAGGTGGCGTTGTGCTTCTCCTTCTCGGCGGCGTCCTTGGCCTCGTAGTGCGCGATCATGTCCTGTTTGGCCTGGAGCGGCATGTGCACCGCGTAGTTGGCCAGGTACAGGAAGAAGGGCCCGTCTCGGTGAGCCTCAAGGAACTTGCAGGCCTCCTCGGCGAGGCGGTCCGTCAGGTACTCGCCCTCGGTGCCGGTCGTCACGTTGGCAATCCGGTACGGGTAGAAGTAGCTTGGGGGCGAGGGGTAGTGCCCGCCGGCGAAGTTGGAGTCGAAGCCCTGCTTCTCGGGGTAGTAGGGCTCCGGCCCGAGGTGCCACTTCCCGAAGTGCGCCGTCGTGTACCCGGCACGCTTGAGCTCCTCGGGAAGGGTGATCTCCTCCAGCGCGAGGTAGTTGGGCCCCCTTGGAATCGCCAGCTTGTTCCATGGGTTCGCAGTGGTCGCCGGTGCCGCCTCCTGAGGAGCGAAGCCCTGCGGGTAGACGAAGGCCCCGGTGATGTGCAGTCGGGCCGGGTACTTGCCGGTCATGATGCTGGCACGAGTGGCCGAGCACAGTGGTGCCGCAGCGTAGGCCTGGGTGAACCGAACGCCCTGGCTTGCCAGACGGTCGATGTTCGGGGTCTCATGGAAGCGGTTGCCGAAGCAGCCGCAGTCCACCCAGCCCATGTCGTCGATCAGGATGAACACGAAGTTTGGGGGCTTAGCGGCGGCCTCTGCACTGCTCTGCGAGCCCAACAGACTCGCCCCGGCAAGCCCTGCGGCACTGATTCCCAGCGTCTCGAGAAACCGGCGGCGCGAAAGCTCATGTCCAGGCATCAGGTGATCCCTCCGGTTAGCAGACTGACCATGCCTCAGGTCTCCCTCGGCCTCACGACCGCTTCAGGTCCTGCCACGGGATGACCTTGCACCGTCGAGCCCAGTCCTCGTAGTCGCCGACCATCTCCCGCACCTTCTCCGGGCAGCGGTCTGCAAGGTCGCGCATCTCGGTCCGGTCCTCCGCCATGTCATACAGCTCCCACCTCGCCGGATACCGCGACACCAGTTTCCACCGACCCTTGCGCACGGCCTTGTTGCCTTCATGCTCCCAGCACATCACGTCATGCAGCGGTCGCTCACGCTGCTGGCCGCGCAGGAGGTGGGTCAGGCTGCGACCCTCCATGGGCTGAATCGGCTTGCCCTTGTAGGTCGTCGGGTACTCCGCGCCGCTGACATCGACGCAGGTAGCCATCACGTCCACCAGGTGACCGAACTGGTTGCGGAGGATGCCGCCGTGGTTGCGGATCACGGACGGCCAGTAGGCGATGAAGGGCGACGAGATCCCGCCTTCATGCACCCAGTGCTTGTACAACCGGAAAGGCGTGTTGCTGGCATTGGCCCAGGGCAGGCCGTAGCTAACATAGGAGTCGGCCGTGCCCGTCACAGCGCCCTTCTCGCCGCGCTCGATCCTCTCCGCACAGCCGCCGTTGTCGGCGAGGAACATCACCAGGGTGTCCTCCTCCACGCCGGCTGACCGGACCTGCGCCATGACCCTCCCGATGTTGTAGTCCATCCGGTCGATCTGGGCGGCGTAGATGGCCATGCGCAGGTCGCGCTCTTCCTTGTCCGCCACCTCAGCCCAGGGCGGAGCCTGCTCATCCCGAGGTGTCAGCGGCCACTTCGCGTCGACCAGCCCCATCTCAATCTGCCGCCGGTAACGACGCTCCCGCAGCTCATCCCAGCCGCACAGGTACTTGCCGCGGTACCGCGCGATGTCCTCGGGCCAGGCGTGCAGCGGCCAGTGCGGCGACGTGAAGGCCAGGTACAGGAAGAACGGGTTTTCCTTCGCCGCGTACTCCTGCACATACTGGCAGGCTGCCTCACCGAAAGCGTCGGTGATGTAGAAGCCGGAACTGTCAGGGGTATACGGCTGGTCATCCCGCGCAAAGGTGCGGCCCGTCTCGAGTCGGAAGTAGTTGGAGGCCCCGCTGATCAGGCCGAAGTAACGCTCGAAGCCCCGGTCCACGGGCCAGTGCGGACGCTGCTCACCCACATGCCACTTCCCGCTCATGAGCGTGTGGTAGCCCGCCTCCCGCAGTACCTCGGCAAGGGTCACGCAGCGATCATTGAGAAAGCCCCGGTAGCCCGGAACCTTGTAGTCGCCCACCATGTGACCGACGCCTGCCTGGTGAGGGTGCAGGCCGGTGAGCAGCGACGCCCGGGTCGGACAGCAACGGGCATAGCTGTAGAACTGGGTGAAGCGCACGCCTTTTGCGGCAAGGGAATCCAGGTTGGGTGTGGAAATCTCAGAGCCGTAACAGCCGATGTCGGAGAACCCCATGTCATCGGCCATGATGAGGACGATATTGGGCGGCTTCCTGCTACCCGCAGCGGCCTGTGCGAAGTCCGGCAGAAGCCCGGTGCTTCCGAGGAGCCCGGCAACGCCCAGTCCGGTGGAGCTGAGGAAATGCCGACGGGTCATGGTCCCTTCCTCCCTCCGACAGCTTGCCCAACGGAGCTCCTCTTCGACGGTTCACAACCGTATCCCTTCCAGGGAGACCAAGGCCCTGTGCGCCTCTTTCAACAGCCCTCCTCCGGGGCACCGCACCTTGTGGAGTGACCGAAGCATGGCCCGATCACTTGCCCTTGCGCTGACCCTCCTTGCCCTCCTTCTCTCCTTGGTCCCTGCCTGCGCGGAGGAGCTTGACCAGCTCTACAGCCGGGGCGCCACCTGGCAAGACTCCCTGCAGGCGGCGCTGCAGAAGCTCGCCGACTTCGAGCGCCAGGAGCTTCTCCGTGCGGGTTCGGCCCGGCAGGAGGGAGAGGTCACCCTCGGTCCCTGGTACGCCATCGGCTCCTTCAGCAACGAGCGCGGCGAGGGTTTCGCCCGTGCCTATCCGCCCGAGACCGCCCTTGCGCTGGATGCCACCTACCCGGCGATGAACAACACACAGGCCAAGTGGCGGCTCATGCCCTTCCCGGACGAGCAGGTCATCGACCTGCGTCCTCACTTTGCCGTCGCCGAGGCCGCAATCTGCTACCTGTACCGCAAGCTCACGGTGCCAAGAGCGCTGACCATCACAGGCTACTTCGGCAGCGACGACGGCCTCGCAGTCTGGCTCAACGGGGAGAAGCTCATCTCGCAGGACGTGCCCCGAGGTCCGGGTGCCGACCAGGACAAGGCCGAGTTGAAGCTCAAGCCCGGCGACAACCATCTGCTGCTCAAGATCGTCAACCGCACCGGCGGCTGGGGTTACTACTTCGCTCTGCGTCCAGGCCGGGGCAGCGCTTCCTCCGATCCAACCCATGTGGCGCGGGTGAGCCGCCTCTGGGCGAAGGTCCGGGCCGACTTCACCTCCGCCGACGACAAGCGCACGATGAAGAGCGAGACGGATGATGAGATCTGGCCCATCGAGGGCGACTTCTCTTCCGCCTCCTTGAGCGCCCGCTATCGTTCGGCCCAGGGCCATCATCTCCAGGAGGCTGCCGAGACCCTGACCGGCCTCGAGGCTGACCTGGGCTCCGAAGCCACGACAGCCGAGCGCCGTCGCTATGAAAGCGCCCAGTCCACTCCGACCGCCCTGGAGGGCTGGCGAGCCTCCTACCACAACTCCCTGGCCCTCGGCGAACTCCTCTCGGGCATGGCTCGGCTGGTGAGCTGTCGCCTGGCCCTCGACGACCTCTCCGCAACTTACGGTGCCCGCTACTCCGGAGCCGCCGACTTCCGCACACGTCTTGACGCTCTGCGCACCCGTGGCAGAGAACTCCCGGCCGCACAGTCGACCTCTGCTGCAGACGTGGCCACCTGGAGCGACCAGATCAGCGGGCTCCAGCGCGAGGCCCTCCTCGAGGCCAATCCGCTTCTCGACTTCGGCAAGCTCCTGTTCCTTACTCGCCGTCCGGGGGGCGGTGCACCGGGCCTGCCGCAGAACTGGCAGGGCAATTCCAGCCTGCGGCGCACCGGCTGGGATACCTCGATCCAGGTGCTTTCCCCTGTCCGGCCCGACGGCGCCATCACCACCCTCTTCCACTCCACCAGTCGCTTCGTGGGCGACCTTTGCCTGTCCTTCGATGCGACCCGGATGCTCTTCTCCATGCCCGCCGAGACCAAGCGCGACACCTACCAACTCTGGGAGATCGGCGTCGACGGGCAGAACCTGCGCATGGTCACCGCCGATTCCGCCGATGACTACGACAACTACACCGGCTGCTACCTGCCCAATGGACAGATCATGTTCTGTTCGAGTCGCTGCTACCAGGCGGTCCCCTGCACCGGTGGCGACCACGTCGCCCTGATGTACCTGATGGACGCCGACGGGCGCAACGTGCGGCAACTGACCTTCGACCAGGACCACAGCTGGTATCCGATGGTGCTCAAGGACGGGCGTGTCGTCTACACCCGCTGGGAGTACAACGACACCCCGCACTACTTCAGCCGCATCCTCTTCACCATGAACCCGGACGGGACGCGGCAGCAGGCCCTCTACGGCACCAACTCGTGGTATCCCAACACCATGATGTACGCGCGGCCGGTGCCGGGCAGCAACAGCAAGATCGTCTGCATCGTCTCGGGGCACCACGGTAACCCCCGCATGGGTGAGGTGACGCTCCTCGACACCGCGGTAGGGGAGAGGGAGGCCGACGGCGTCCTCCAGGTACTCCCGCATCGCCACCGCAAGCCGAGTGCACCCATCGTCGACCAGTATGCCACGGGCACCTGGCCGCAGTTCGTCCATCCCTGGGCGCTCTCAGACAAGTACTTCCTCGTCTCCTGCAAGCCCGGGCCTTCAGACCCCTGGGGCATCTACCTGGTGGACGTCTTCGACAACCTCGTGCCGGTCCTCATCCAGCCGGACGCGGCGAGCATGGAACCGATCCCGCTGCGTCCGCAGGTGACGCCGCCGGTCATCCAGCCCTCGGTCAACTACGCGCGCGAGGATGCGACCGTCTTCATGTTCGACGTCTACCGTGGACGGGGGATGGAAGGGGTGCCGCGGGGCACTGTCACCGCCCTGCGAATCGCGGAGCCGGTCTACCGCTACTGGGGCAATGGCCAGACCCATACCGCCGCCATCGACGGCGGCTGGGACGTGAAGAAGATCTGGGGCACGGTGCCGGTCGAGGCGGACGGGTCAGCGTACTTCAAGGTCCCTGCGAACACGCCCCTCTTCGTGCAGCCGGTCAGTCGCGAGGGTATGGCCCAGCAGCAGATGCGCAGTTGGTTCACTGCCATGCCCGGCGAGGTCCTCTCCTGCGTCGGCTGCCACGAGAACCGGCGCGACGTGAGTGCCTCCGGGCAGCGACCTCTGGCGCAGCGTCGGCCGGCCTCCGAGATCAAGCCCTGGTATGGCGAGCCGCGAGGCTTTTCTTTCGTGCGCGAGGTCCAGCCCGTGCTCGACCGCAACTGCCTCTCCTGCCACAGCGGCGGCAAGATCGACCTGCGCAGCCTCCCGGCGCCGCCTCAGAACCGTGCACCGACCGCCTGGACGCAGGCCTACGTCACCCTCCATCCCTACGTGCGGCGGCCCGGCAATGAGTCCGATATCCGCCTCCTGGGTCCCCGGGAGTTCGAAGCCAACACAAGCCCGCTGGTGCAGATGCTCAAGAAGGGGCACATGGGGGTGAAGCTCTCGGAGGAGGACTGGGACCGGCTCATTACCTGGATCGACCTCAACGTTCCCTTCGCCGGTGAGTGGACGGAAGCCGAGCCGAAGCCCCCGCCGCAGCTTGTGAAGCGTCGTGAGGAAATCCGCGCCGAGGACGCCGCGGTCCGGGCAACGCTGGCCCAGGGAGGACACTGATGGGCGACCTCCGCATCTCCTGTGGTTGCCGCTGCCTGGCTCTGCGAGGCACCTGTCTCCTCGGCCTCCTGCTCGCCGGAGCAGTGACCTGCCTGCCGGTGTTGGCCGAGAACCCCTGGCCGATGAATGCCGACCAGGCCCAGACGCTCCAGCAGGAAGCCGCTCACCAGCTCGCGAGCGGCACCGAGAAGGCCCTGGAGCTGGCCCCCGGAATCACCCTCACTCTCGTCCTCGTCCCCACAGGGCAGTTCACGATGGGGGCACCCGACGGCGAGTCACCTCTCGATCCTGACGAGGGGCCACAGAGTCAGGTCCGCATCACAAAGCCCTTCTGGATGGCCAGGTGCGAGGTCACGAACCAGCTCTATCGCCTATTCGACCCCGCCCATGACAGCCGCACCATCGACACGAACTGGAAGGACCGAGTCGGGCCGGGAATCGGCGCCAACGCCGATCAGCAGCCGGTGATCCGCATCTCCTGGTACGAGGCGATGAGCTTCTGCCGCTGGCTTTCAGAGCGAACCGGGTTGGCCTTCCGGCTTCCCACGGAGCCGGAGTGGGAATGGGCCTGCCGGGCCGGAACCGCCTCGCCGTGGCAGTGCAGCGCCGACGACCTGTTCCGCTATGCCAACTACGCCGACAGCAGTGTGGCGTCCGTGAAGCCCTGGGCCTTGCGCGATGCCGCGCACAATGATGGGGAGCGTGTCTCGGCGGCGGTGGGCAAGTATCTGCCCAATGCCTGGGGGTTGTGCGATCTGCACGGGAATGTCGCAGAGTGGTGCAGCAGCTTGTACCGGCCCTATCCCTACACAGCCTCCGCCGAAACGACCGACCCGCAGATCACCGATGCCTCGCAGGCTCCGGTCGATCCGGGGGCGAGAGTGGTTCGCGGAGGCTCCTGGGATGATCGGCCGCTGCGGGCGCGCTCAGCCGCTCGGCAGAGCTACCAGCCGGACTTGCGGGTCTACAACGTCGGCTTCCGCGTGGTCTGTGCCGCGCTGCCCGGCAAGTAGGAGCGCGACCAGGCTGGCTGGCGGCAGTGAGTGCGGGCGTCACCGCTACCCTTGCACGAGCGCCTCGATCTGGTCGACACTCAGCCGGTTCACGGCAGCGCCGGAGCCACCGGCAATCCGGGCGCCTGCGGCGTTGCCCCACTGCAAGCACTCCCGCGGGCTCTTGCCGGCCAGCATCGCGGTCAGGAATCCCGCGTTGAAGGCGTCACCGCAGCAGGTCGTATCCACCACGGAAATGCTGTAGCCCGGTGCGAAGTGCTCGCCCTTTGCGTCGACCAGCAGCGACCCTTCAGCCCCGAGCTTCATCGCAATCGCCGCTCCGGACTCCGACAGCTTCCGAGCCGCCGCTCGGGGATCCTCGGTCCTCGCGATGGCCGGTCCCTCGACCTCGTTAGGGACGAACACGCTTGCGTAGCGCAGAGCCTCCTGGATCCCGCCGTCCCACTCCTCGAAGGGGTCATAGCCGGTGTCCAGCGACGTCGACAGTCCCAGTTCCTGTGCCCGCGCCAGCACCCTGGGCACGTCCGGCCGCAGCTTCTGCTGCATGAAATAGCTGCCGATGTGCACGTGCCGCGCCTGCCGCAGCAGGTCGTCCTCCGCATCGGCCGCCGTCAGGGAGTCGATCGTGCCCAGATAGGTCACGAAAGCCCGGTCCCTGGCTCCGGACAGCGACACGGTGATGCCCGTCCGCAGCTCGGGGTCACGCACGATCAGCTCCGTCGAGACGCCGATCTTCTCGAGTTCCGCGAGCAGGAAGTCGCCGAAGTCGTCCTTGCCGACCCGTGCCCGGAGTGCCACCTTCATCCCCAGGCGCGAGGCGAAGATCGCCACGTTGGCCGTCGAACCGCCCACGTGCATCCCGACCGCGTCCGCCAGCACCTCCTCGCCGAAGTTCGGGAGTCGGTCCACGCCCGAGAGGATGAGGTCAACGTTCACTTCGCCAAGGCACAGGATGTCGTAAGCCATGAAAGTAGGGTATCCGTTGCAATTGGTCTCAGACCCGCGCAAGCGGGTGCAGTCTGTCTGGGGACGCCCTGGGCGGCCCTCTGCTTCAGCATACGGGCCAGCGGGCGTTACTGGGGACTTCCCAGAGGCGTCCTCGTGACGTTCAGGCTCAGGGGTTCTCCGACGCTCGTGGTCTTGTGCAGCCAGGCCTTCAGGTCGGGAATCGGCTTCAGGGAGAACTGCAGTCCGGGTGCGCCGCCTTCGGGTTCAGCACGTCCGGCGACTCGAACAGCCACACCCGACATGGCCCCGACGCTGACCGCCTCCACCACTGTCTCCGCCTTCGAGGGCAGGACTCGCCGCACCTCGAACTCACCCTTGACAGTGTTCCACACCGGTTCCTTGACTGCGCCGTTCTTTTCCAGGTACAGCTTCGTGGCGATCCACATCTTCTGGCCCACGGCGGCCTTGGTACCCTTCGGGAAGCGGGCGCTGACGGCGATCTCCTCCAGGCCAAGCCTCGCCCGGCGGATCTGTCCTTCGACGCCTGATTGCCGCCAGTAGACGAAGGCTCCTCCGTCCGGAGAGCAGGTCATCCCGCAGGGCGCACCGGCCTCCAGACCGGCGTTCTCCAGGGCGCTTCCCGGCACCTGCCGCTGCTCGAGGTCTGCCATCGAGACCGACCACAGCGCCCGGCGTCTTGCGAACAGCAGCGCACTGGCATCCGGCAGCCAACAGGCCGCGCCGGCGTCGTCAGTTACCTTCGTCGGCGGCTGCTTGCCTCGTCCACCGACCCACAGCGCCGCATTGGCGTCGAAGTAGGAGAAGAGAGCTCCGCCAGGCTTTGCACGGTCGTGGTCGGCCTCTGCGCCAAGCTCCACGGTGCGTCCTGACACCGAGAGCCGAAAGCACGTCTTCGAGTGGTCAGTCCACACTGCGATCGGGTCGCTGCCTGGCGAGGTGCGCAGGCCTGTCCATTGCCCGCCCTCGGCCTCGACCAGCGGACGCGGCGCACCAGTCTGCGCGTCGATGGCCAGCGCAAGGCAGTTGCGGGCGTTGTAGGTGAGGGTGCACAGCGTGCCCTCCACCGGCCACGCCAGATGCATCGCCGGGGTAACCTGGCGTGGGTCACCGACAAACCGCGGCTGACCTCCGCTCACCGGCACGATGGCGAGTTGTGCCCAGGTGCCGCCTGTGGTGCTCCAGTAGGCGATCTCCTGCCGCGATGGCGACAGGGCAAAGCGCGGAGTCGCAGGCCGCTCGAGCTTCACCACCGGCCCGGCAGCCGGGGCTACCGCGATCATGGGCTTCGCCGGCCACTGCTCCCAGCCGCCGACCACCACGCCGCGGTTATCCGCGAGCCACTCCACCGAGTCCGCGAGACCGTCCATCACCGCTGTGTCCGACAGAACGAGCAACTGCCGGAACTGGGCCGACGAGAGGGCATAGGCAGGAGCTGACAGGATCGCGCCGATCCCTGCAAGCACGGCTACTCGTACCACGGGCGTCCATCGCATCGTGTCCAGGAACCTCACTAGCGTCCTGTGCCGGGCCACTGCTCGACGTCGACCGGCTAGTGCAGGACGAACTTCTCTATCGCTTCGCCCACGCCTTCAGGGCCACTCTCTGCCACGTACTTCGCCGCCGCCTTCACCGGCTCCTGAGCATAGACCATCGCCACGCCGAAGCCCGACATCTGCACGAGCTCCAGGTCGTTGAGCATGTCGCCCATGCCCATGGTCTGCTCCATCGGGATGCCCAGGTGTGCGGCCAGCCACTGCAGGGCCTTGCCCTTCCCGGCCTCGGCGTTGAGGAACTCGATGTACTCGGGCATCGACCGCGTGACGAACAGGCGCTCACCGTGCTGTTGCTGCCCCTCCGACAGCACGGTCTCGGCATCCTCCGGCGGCACGCAGACGAGTATCTTCGTCGGCTCCTGACCATCAAAGCGGCGCAGATCCCCGGCCGGAACGGGCAGGACGCCCGTGCGCGACCAGTAAAGCCGCGACCACGCCGACATCCGTGTCACGTACATTATGTCGTTCAGATAGTAATGGATGTGGTACCGTCGGTCTACACAGTACTGGACGATCTGCGCTGCCAGGTCGGCCGGTACCGGTCGGCTGTAGAGGGGCTCCGAGTCGCCGGGCCTGCGGATCAGTGCGCCGTTGTAGGAGATGATCGGCACGCCTTCGAGCCCCAGACGCTCCACGAACTGCTCGGCGGAGCTGTGAGGACGACCTGTGGCGATGGCGACCGTCACGCCCTGGGCGGTTGCGGCCCTGATGGCATCGATGTTGCGTTGGGAGACCTCGTGGGCATTGAGTACCAGGGTTCCGTCGAGGTCGATCCCGATCAAACGGATGTCGGGCAAGGGATATCACCTGCTAAGTCGAATAGGGCCACGATACACGAGGGTCTTTCGAGTGCCCCGCGGAAAGGGCAGACGGATTACTGTCGGCCCATTATAGCAGACGACCCCACTTGCGTGAACTCGCCGGCGGCCTGCGCCGAGAGCGGATCCCACTCAGGAGGAGACCATGCCTCGCAGTCATCCCAATATCGTCTTCGTCTTCGCCGACCAGATGCGCGCCTGTGATGCCGGATTCATGGGCAACCCGCAGGTTCACACCCCGAACATGGACCGGCTCGCGGCCGAGGGCGTGACCTTTACCCATGCGGTCTCCGCCTGTCCTGTGTGTACGCCCTATCGCGCTGCGCTGCTCACCGGCCGACACAACCTGAGCAATGGCATGGTGCTCAACGACGTGCGTCTCCCGGTCACGGAGCGGTCGATCGCACACGTCCTCAACGAGGCGGGCTATGACACCGCCTACATCGGCAAGTGGCACCTCGATGGGCCTCATCGCTCGGCCTTCACACCGCCGGGACCGCGTCGGCAGGGGTTCGGCTACTGGGCCGTCTCCAACTGCTGCCACAACTACATGCACTCCTTCTACTACCGTGACGACCCGGAGCCAATCTGGATCGAGGGCTACGATGCCGACCATTTCACCGACCTCACCGTCGACTACGTGCGCAGCCACCAGGAGCAGCCCTTCTGCGTGTTCCTGTCCTTCGGACCGCCGCATGACCCGTGCTTGCTGATGCCCGATTCGTACCATGTGCACAACCCGGCCGACATCAAGCTTCGCCCGAACGTAAAGAACTGCGATCCGCGGGAGGAAATCGCGGGCTACTACTCGCATATAGCAGCCCTCGACCGCAACCTGGGTCGGATCATGGCCGCCGTAGACGAGTCGGGCCTCGCCGACGACACCATCGTCGTCTTCACCTCCGACCATGGCGACATGCTGGGCAGTCAGGGGATGCACCGCAAACAGAAGCCCTGGGACGAGAGTATCATGGTGCCCTATGCCATGCGTTGGCCCGGGCATTCCCCTGCCGGGAAGCGCACGGACTCACTGCTGAATGTGCCCGACCTGATGCCGACGCTGCTGGATCTGGCGCAGGTGCCGATCCCGGAGACCGTCGAGGGAGAGAGCCTGGCTCAGGCGGCCCTGACCGGCGAACACTGCGGGCCCGAGTCCGCCTTCATCTACAACCTCTGCCCCTTCATCGAGCCGATTCCGGAGTGGCGTGGTGTGCGGACCGTGCGCTATACCTATGTCAAGACGCTGGAGGGTCCCTGGCTGCTATACGACAACGAGGCCGACCCCTACCAGCTCAAGAACCTGGTCAACTCGCCCGAAGTCGCCGGGGTGCAGGCACACCTGGAGGACGAGCTCCAGGGTTGGCTGCGCAGGACCGGAGACGATTTCCGCCCCCGAGACGAGTACTGGCGGCGCTTCGGGTATACGGTGGATGACAAGTTCCAGTACCCCATGGAAGGCAGGCAGTTCGGGCTCGTGCCCGAGCCATGACTCGTCGGCCCTTAGGCCGAGAAGGATGTCGTCTGGAGCTAACGCATGGACCAACGCAAGCCTCTACCACCACAACAAGTCGCCCATGCGCTGCGCCACTTCATCCTGTGTGGCGTCCTGTGGGCTGTCTATGGGCCAAATGCCACTCCGGCCGGTTCGATCTTCTCCGGCTTCGGCCTGCATATCGGCCTCAGTGATGCCCAGATCGCCTTCCTTGTCAGCCTCTCCTCGCTGGCCGGCACCTCGCAACTGGTCACCTTCTACCTGACCCGGGCGATCCGCAACAAGCGCCTGTTCATGGTCTTGGTCGGCCAGTTGGAGATCACCTCGGCCAGCGCCATCGTCCTGACCGGGCTCCTGGCGACGCAGTTCCGCTTCGGCGCTGTGGCCGTCCTCTTGGTGACCGCCTACCTGATCGGCCACACCGTCAACCCGCACTTCAGCTCATGGCTCAGCAACGTGATCCCCGAGAACGTCCGGGCGCCCTACATCGGCCGGCGGATGTTCGCGATCACGGTCTCGAGCATGATCTGGCTGTATGTCGCCAGTGAGGGCGTTGACCTTCTCCCGAAGCCCTCTGGCTTCTACCTGGCCTTTGCCGTTGGCTGGGTGGCCGGTCTCCTGGGCTACTGGCTCCTCCTTGTCACCCCCTATCCGGCCACTGAACCATCGGCTGGGGCGAGCTTCGGCAAGAGCCTGCTCGAGCCCATGCGAAACCGCGACTTTCGGCTTCTGGCCCTGTTCCTGTGTACGTGGAACGTGGCACTCTCCATGGCCGGGGCGCTCAGCGGCGTGTACATGATCAAGTACCTGGGCCTGTCGTACAGCCGCATCGCCATCTACACCAACATCACCCTGGCGCTGATGATGGCCGGGTACCTCGGTACCGGTGCCCTTGCTCAGCGCTACGGGTCCAAGCCTCTTACGCAGATCGCCATTGTGCCGGGTCTGGTCGTGCCGGCGTTGTGGGCGATCATGGACAAGAGCAACTGCGGGCTGTTGCTGCCCATCGCCTGCATGCTCGGCGGCCTCTCGGTCTCAGCGATCAACGTGGCGCTCGGGAGCCTGCTGTACAAGATCGTCCCCTCGGGCGTCGAGAACAGCGCTTACTTCGCCAACTGGACGGGGCTGGCGGCCCTTGCCGCAGCCATCGGTCCCTTCCTGGCCGGCACCTTGCGCAATGTGCTGCCTCCCGAGGTGGTCCTGCTGGGCTGGCAGTTCAACACCCTCCAGGCCATCTTCGCGGCAAGTGGTGTGCTCTACCTATTCCCACTGGTTCTGTCGGCTTTCATTGTCGAGGCCGCGGCTGCCTCGCCCCGGTATGTGCTTGGGCAGTTCCGCGGCAACCTGTTGGGCCTGGCCTTCAGCTTTGCCCTCTACAGTGTGGCCCGCGACAACGAGGCTCGTGCCGAAGCTCTGCGGCGTCTGGGGAGGACCAAATCGCCTTTGGCCCTGACACCACTTGTCAGGGGCTTACGCCATGTGAGCCATGAAGTGCGCAGTGAAGCAGCGAAGGGATTGGGGGAGGGCCAGTTCGCCGAAGCCGTCGAGCCGCTCGTCGAAGCGCTCGAGGATAAGCGCTCGGACATCCGTCCCGAAGCGGCCGAAGCGCTGGGCAAGATCGGTCACCGGGCAGTCGCCGGGCCGCTGCTCAAGGCCCTGGAGGACGACGACCCACGGGTGCGCATGAGTGCAGCACTGGCGCTGGGGGATGTCGGCGGTCAGGATGCCCAGGACGCGCTGCTGCAGGCCTTGCGAGAGAACGTCGATCCGGCGCTGTTCCCGACGCTGGTGGAGGCTGCGTCACACCGTCCAGACCTGCGTATCGTCGAGCCCGTCATGGCCGGACTGCCGCAGGTCTCGCTGCCCGTTATCCGGATGCAGGTCATCAACGGCGTCTGTCGCGTCCTCGGCGAGAAGAACCACTTCTACCGCCTGGCCACCGCCGATGCCCTTGAGCGTGCCGGTCTCAGCGAGCCGATGATGCAGCGCGTCCTTCGGCTGCTGACCCGGGCGGCCACGCTGCGGAAGGACTGGGAGGCCCTGCCCGAGCCGGCGAAGCAGGCTGTGGAAGCCCTGGCCGGCGACAACCTGGAGGCCTTCACCCAGCACACCCGCCAGATCGCCGAGAAGGTGCTGGCGGTGCCCGATGCTCCGCCGCTCGCCGCTCATGCAGCCCTGGCGATCTGTAGCTACCTGGACAGCATGCCCGAGAGCTTGGCAGCCGACGAGGGCGTCGTATTCCCCATCATTGCCATGACCGCCCTGGGACGCTCTCTATCCGGCCGTCACCCTCAGGACCATCCGGAGAGTCAGGAAGCCCCGCGGTAGGATACCCGCGGGGCTGTCGAGTAGAGCGACATCAGGCGTCCCTGGCCTAGAGCGTGCCGGGTGTCCGCAGCCACTCCCGCCGAGCACGAGCCAGAACGATGGTCTCGTAGGGATGCTTGCTTCCGCGCTCGTACAGGCAGCCGACGGAGCCGTCCGGCAGCAGCCCAAGGCAGGAGTAGGCCGCCGGCCCGGCAAACAGAAGTCGTGCTGCAGGCCAGGTTCGGCCCTCGTCCTCGCTCGTCTTCACGGTCATCCACTGCCGGTTGGTCCCGGCCGGGTTGGAGAACAGCAGAACCCGTCGCGCCGCCTCCTGCGGGTCCGGCAAGGCAATTAGACTCGCCTGACAGACCGGCTCCACCAGGGCTGGGTCGTGCTCAATCCTGGACCAGGTCAGGCCGCCGTCCGCGCTGGTAGCAATCGCCCGCAGCTTGCTGTCCGAGCCCGTTCCGTTGCGCATGTTCATCAACAGCCTGCCGTCGGCCAGCTCCGCGACCTGGCACTCATTGACGCGTTCGCCGACCACCCCGCCCAGCTTCCAGGACTCCCCATGATCGTCGCTGTAGATCACGTGTGACTGGTGCGCCTTCGTCCCCGCAACGACGTTGTCACAGGGGATCACCAGACGGCCGGAGCGAAGCTGGATGCCCACTCCCGGGCCGGTGGCATACCAGGTCCAGTCGGGGGCCTTGGTGGTCTGCGTGATCTCCTGCGGCCTGGCCCACGTGACACCATCGTCTGCGCTGTGGGTCACCCAGACCGTACGGGTGCCCTCACTGGTACCGTCAATGATGGCGCTCTCGCGGTCCTGGCCGAGGTTGTGGGTGAGCAGCAGCCAGAGCGTCCCCGTGTCGCGATCCACCACCGGGCACGGGTTCCCGCAGGTGTGCGGCCCATCATCCCACAGCACCTCCAGAGGCCCGAAGGTCTTGCCCCCGTCAGTGCTGCGCTTCATCACCAGGTCGATGTCGCCGGTATCCGAACTGCTCCCCTTGCGCCCTTCACAGAAGGCCAGCACGGTACCTCGCGGGGTCACCAGCAGTGAAGGGATTCGGAAGGTATGGTAACCCGCTTCTCCCGCACGGAAGACTACCTCCTGGGCGGGCAACTCGGCCGCCCTCTCGTCCACTTCCCGTAGGGTGAAGCGCACGCTGACCACCGACTGCTTCTCGCCCGGGCTCAGCACAGCATAGGTCGTCGCGACGAAGGTGTCGTCCGGCAGCAGCTCGAGGCCGGGATACCCCAGGTCACCCTTTGTCGGGCTATTGAGCAGCCGAAGGCGGTACTGGCCCTCGCGACCCTTGACGATATCCTCATAGGTGCCAACCCAGGCCACGAAATCACCCCGGGTCGGGCTGCCCTCGGCCATGTCACGGAAGGCGATCACCAGCCGACCGTCGCGGGAGTACCGCGGCATATGGCGGTCGCCCGTCAACGACGCTGGAAGCTCCACCGGCGTCGACCACGTCTGGCCCTCATCGTCACTCACCATCCTCAGCGAGTTGTACCGTCGCGCGTTCTCGCGCATCAGGCACAGAAGCTGCTTGCCGTCCGGCGACCGGACCACAGCGGGCTCACAGGGGTCGGCGAAGGGCACCGCGGCGATCTGGCGCTCGTCCTCCCAGGTCAGCCCGCCGTCCTTCGAGATCGCCTGGTAGATCGTCAGTGGAGAGCGGTCCTGGCCGTCGTGCCCCCAGTGGTACACGGCGAGGTGACGCCCGCTGGCGATCGGGACGATGGTGATGGGAGCGACGATGCCATGCAGCCCGTTCGGGGCGAAGGGTGTCCAGGTCTTGCCCTTGTCCACGGAGACCGACTGCCGCAGGTCGCGGCCGCCCTCGACGACCAGCAATCGCTCCACGCCATCGGGGCCGGTCAGTCGGTGCAGGCACGGGCAGTTCGTGGCGGTCGCCCAGTTCTCGGGCACCGGCAGCCGCTCACTCCAGGTCAAGCCGCCATCGACGCTCTTCTTGAGCACCGCCGCCGGCCCGCCATGACCGAGGGGATAGGTGCACAGAATCGTCTTCCCGTCATCCAGCAGGACCGTCGTGGGGTGGCCCAGGTACTGACCGGGTATCGACTCGACGACGACCTGACGCTGCTTCTCGGCGGAGAGGTCGATGAGCGGGATCGTGAACTGGATGGGTTGCGTCCGCGGGGGCGGCGTCGGCTCGAGCGCCCCTTCGGCCTTGAACTCGCTGATCTGCATTCTGCTCCTCCAGGGACGAAAGGCGATGGTACCCACCGGGCCGGTGCTGACGGTGGTGCGGTACACCTCGTTACCGTCTATGAGAACGCGCAAGGTAGTCTTCTCGCGAAGGAACTCGAAGGTGAAGGGCTTGCCGGGCTGCACCAAAGGCGCCTTGTCGGCAGCAATCTGTGGGGTCCGCGAAAAGAGTGGGCCAGAGAGGAAGGGGACGCCCGAAGCGCCATCAAACCCGAAGTGGCTGCGGTCATCGATGCAGAAGGAGGCGGCGCTGCGGGCGAGATCATGGATCGTGAGCCGTGCCGTCACGTGGAAGTCGCCAACTCCGAGGGCCTTCCGGGCGTACAGATAGCGCTCCGTCCCCTGGCACTCAAGGAACCCGTCGCCCCGGATCCACCCCGAACCGACGGTTCGGGCCAGGACCGGGACACCCTCCCTGACGAAGTACGCGGGCTCGGCAGCGACCTGTGCCGACAGCGACAGTATCGGCCACAGAGCAGGCAGCAAACTCAGGAAAGGGCTCATGGCAGGGGTGTTCGTCGGTCTCGGAACGCAGACCTGCCGGGGCGTCGGCTCGGCGAGCCCGGTCAGCATGACAAAACGCCCCGCCGAAATCATGGCGGGGCGTTGCAGTCGGTATTGCAGGTTTCGGTGCAGCTATCGCTTGGCCGAGGCTGGGAGCGTGACGAACTCCTCGGTGAGCCGCTCCATCTCCTCATCAGAGAGCTGGGTCACCCGGCCCGCTTCGTACTCGGCATCGATGCGCTCCTTGATGGCTTGGACGCCGCTGTTCTCCTTGCCGATGCGCTCCGTGCCGGTGAGCCGGTAGCGGATGTTGATCCACTGGGAGATGCCGGACAGCCCCGATTTGTCGGTGACGGCCACGCCGACCGGACGATTGAGGATCGCTTCGGTGTTGAAGATGTTGTAGATCTCCTCGTCCTTGTACAGACCGTCGGCATGGATACCCGCGCGGGTTACGTTGAAGTCCGCACCCACGTAGGGCTGACTCGGCGGGATCTCCATGCCGATATCGCGGCGGAAGTAGTCGGCAATCTCGGTGATCACGGACAGGTCCATGCCGTCGGTGCCGCCGCGCAGGGCCGCATACTCGATGGCCAGCGCCTCGATGGGGGTGTTGCCGGTTCGCTCGCCGATACCCAGGCAGGTCCCGTTGGCACAGCCGCAGCCGTAGAGCCAGGCAGTAGTCGCATTGATGACGCCGCGGTAGAAATCGTTATGTCCGTGCCATTCGAGCTGCTCGGGCGGGACGCCCGCGAAGGTGTGCAGGCCGTGGATGATCCCCTTCACGCTGCGTGGCAGGGCCACGCCGGGATAGGTCACGCCGAAGCCCAGTGTATCGCACGCGCGAATCTTGATCGGCACCTTCGCCTCTTCGGAGAGCTCCATAAGCTTCTGGACGAAGGGCACCACAAAGCCGTAGAAGTCGGCACGAGTGATGTCTTCCAGGTGGCAGCGAGGCCGAATGCCCTCCTCCAGCGCCATCTTGACCACCGTCAGGTAGTCCTCCATGGCTTCACTGCGCCGCTTCTTCAGCTTGAGGAAGATGTGGTAGTCGGAGGCCGAGGTGAGGATTCCCGTCTCCTTGATCCCCATCTCGCGAACCAACTGGAAGTCCTTGCGTGAAGCCCGGATCCAGCCGGTGACCTCCGGGAAGCGGTAGCCGCGCTCCTGACACTCGTGCACGGCCTTCCGGTCACGCTCGCTGTAGACGAAGAACTCGCACTGGTGAATGATGCCGTTCGGTCCGCTCAGACGGTGGAGCAGGTCGTACAGATGGGTAATCTGCTCGGTCGTGAAGGGCGGGCGTGCCTGCTGGCCGTCCCGGAAGGTGGTGTCACTGATGCGGAGTTGCTCCGGGGGATCCATCGGCATCAGGCGATGGTTGAACACAACCTTCGGAACCGCCTCATAGGTGAAGATCTCGCGGTACAAGACGGGCTCTTCAACGTCCTGAAGCTGGTACCTATAGACCTCTTCCTCGAGGACGCGGGTTACAGGGTTGAATAACAGCATTCGATACCTCCAGATCGGCGCGCCAGGTTGGGACTCCCCAGCGCGTCCGCGGCGTTTTGCCGGTGCTGCCAGACGCTGCACACCGGTCACGCGACCTTCCCAGGCTCCGTCTCCCCCCAAGACCCTGTCTGCTTCTGTGTCTTGCTCCCCCTCTATCCTTGCGGAAGTGGCCGAATGTGTCAAGGGGGGACAGCCTGGGCTACCTTGGTTTCTGGCCTGTTGACGGTCACCCTAAGGCTGCGGTAGGATGGTCGGCGGCTGGTCCTTAGCGCATCCCTAGGAGCCCTCTCACTATGCCTTTCCCCATGACGGAACTGGGCGGAAACGCCGTCTCTCGTCTGACCATCGGCACCAACACCTTCCACGGCTTCTCACACTTCAGCCACGCCCGCAGTGAGTGGCTGAAGCGGCACTTCACCCCTGAGCGCACCTATGAGGTTCTTGAACTGTGCGCCAAGGAAGGGTTGAACCTGACCGTTGCCGCGACGCGCCCCGACTACAAGGAACTGCTGGACGAGGTCGAGCGCAACACCGGACACCACATCTACTATATTGCGACGCCCGGCGGCGCCACCCTGGAAGACCTCAAGAAGGACATCGACCGCTGCGCCGATATCGGGGCGGAGTACTGCTGGCCGCACACCAGTTGGACGGACTCTCACCTGCTGACCTCCGAGAACCGAATCGTGGACGGGCCGGAGATTCTCGAGTACATCCGCAAGCGCGGGATGATCCCCGGCTGGAGCACCCATCGGCCCGAGACCGTGGTCGTCTCCGACCGCAACGCGTACGATTGCGCCGGCTATATCCAGATCTTCAACTCGATCGGTTTCCTGTGTCAGGTCGAGACGGACTGGATGCGCAACATCATCCGCAACACCCCCAGACCCATCGTCTCCATCAAGCCCCTGGCCGCCGGACGGGTCATGCCGCCCACCGGCTTCGGCTTCGTCTACAGCAACCTCAAGCCCATCGATACCGTCGCCATCGGGATGATGTCGGTGGAGGAGGCGAAGGAAGACATCGCCATCGCCCGGCAGTGCATTGAGGCCGCCGCGCAGGGCCCTGAGGCACAGCTCCAGTACTCGCGCAGCAAGGCCGACCTGGTGAAGTAGGCCGGGCCAGAGGGCAACCCACGACTCCATGGCGGCGGGCTCCCTCGAGGGAGTCCGCCGTTGTCTTTGGCCTAGTCGGAAGCCTGCCACATAAGGCCGAAAGCCCCGGAATCCTTGCATCCGCGCCCACATCCTGCTACCATGCCGCAGTTGTCGCGGAGAGCGTCGCCCCTCCCGGAGTCTGGTGTGCGGGCGGCCAAGCGACATGGCGGCAGGTGTTCCCCTGCCAAAAAACCGGGCATAGGCCCCGTTCCCCTGGGAGATTCGCATATGCCAAAGATCGCCTTTATCGGAGCAGGCAGTTTCGGATTCACCCGCACGCTGGTCAAGGACATCCTGACCTTCCCGCTGATGGAGAACGCGGAACTCGCGCTGATGGACATCAACGAGGAGCGCCTCACCTGCATCACCCAGGCTGTTGAGCGAATCGTCAAGGAGGGCGGCTACCCGGCTACGGTCAGCCCGACCACGGACCGGCGCGAGGCCCTCAAGGATGCCGACGCCGTCATCATCACCATCCTGGCCGGCGGCGTGCAGGTTTGGCGGCACGACATCGAGATCCCCGCCAAGTACGGGGTCGACATGAACGTGGGAGACACTCGCAGCGTGGCCGGCGTGTTCCGGGCCTTGCGCACCATCCCCGTCATGCTGGATATCTGCCGCGACATCGAGGAGCTCTGCCCGAAGGCGGTCGTGCTCAACTACACGAACCCGATGGCGATGCTGTGCCGCGCGATGCAGAGCGCGACCACCACGAACTTCACCGGTCTGTGCCACAGCGTTCAGGGCACTGCCCAGATGATCGCCAACTGGATCGGCGCCCCGATGAGCGAGATCCACTATGTCTGCGCCGGCATCAACCACCTGTCCTGGTTCGTCAAGTACCTGTGGAACGGCGAGGACGCGTACCCGCTGCTGCGCAAGGCCATGAAGAAGAAGGCCGTCTACAACCACGAGCAGGTGCGCAACGAGATGTTCCTGGCTCTGGGCTACTACGTCACCGAGTCCAGCGGCCACAACTCTGAGTACAACTGGTGGTTCCGCAAGCGCGCCGACATCATGGACAAGTACTGCAAGAGCGGCACCGGCTGGAACCCCGGCGAGCACGCCTACATCCTCAAGAGCTACCTCGACCGCGAGAAGAACTGGAAGAGAGACATCACCAAGTGGCTGGAGAACCCTGCGCCGCTCAATCTCTCGCGTGGTCATGAGTACGCCGCCCACATCATCAGCGCCTGGCTCGGCGGCGATCCCTACCGCTTCAACGGCAACGTTCCGAACACGGCCGTCGTGACCAACCTGCCGGAGAACTGCTGCGTCGAGGTCCCGGTCTTCGCTACCCGCGGTGCGCTGCAGACCGTCCATGTTGGCGACCTGCCCGCGCAGGTGCAGCCGCTGACCGCGATCAGTGTGGCCGTGGAAGAGATGGCCGTCGAGGCCGCCCTGAAGGGCGATCCCGAGCTCGTCTACCAGGCCCTCTGCTACGACCCGCTGTGCGCTGCGGTGCTGTCCCTGGCCGAGATCAAGGACATGACCAAGAAGATGCTCAAGAAGAACCAGGCCTACCTGCCGCAGTTCGAGAGCGTCAGCTTCTAGGCGTCGTACCGCAAACAAGAGAACCGAAAAGGGGACAGGGCCTGCTCAGGCACCTGTCCCCTTTGATTCGTAGTCTCTGGCTGCGGGGCTACACCACGACGAGATCAGCAGCCCCTGCTCACCGCAGACAAGCCAGGATGCCGTGCGGGTCACCGGCCGAGTACGTCTGGTACTCGATCCCGGCCGCTGCGAGAGCCTCCTGGGTCGTGTCATACCAGCCCGGTGTCAGTAGCTCCTCCGCGATTATGACCGTGGGTCGGTTCGCCTGCCTCGCGCAGACGATCGCGATCACTTCCTTGAGATTCCTCGTCTGCCACTCGTCGTCGCTTTCCTGTGGGATGCTCTCCGGGCGTCGCTCTGCCTCGCGGTGATGCCAGCCATGGACCTTCGAGGCGAACACGATGGCATCAATCGGGCCGACGCAGAAGCGCTCCAGCACGCGAGGTACATCGGTGCACGTCACCGCCGTGTAGACGGCATAGCCCGCCGAGCAGAGGCAGTAGGCGTGCCCGACGTTGAGCGACCTGTGGTCCGACACAACCAGAAGGCACCCCTTGAGTTCCCCTGACGGCAGGTGCTCCTCCACCGACTCCTTTCGGGCTCTGGGCATCGTCTCGCCTCCTTTCGGGCTCATGTCAGTAGGCCAAGGGCAAAGATCACGTCAACGCCTGTCTCCAAGGTTCGTCGGCAGCCGGGCGAGCACCTCCGACGCTCGGAGGTGTGCCTCAGAGGTGCAGGCACAGACCGCCGGCAGGACACTCAACCCCCCTCGGCGAAGGCTTGCGGACAAGGACTGCTCCTGAGGTCGTCAGCCTTCCGGGCACAAGTGAGGCGGACTACATGGAATGCGTACGGACCGTGGGCGTTCTATCAGTCGCACTCCTTCTGTGGGCAGCCGTAGCAGGTTGTGCCGCCGACTATGAGGTCACCGGCATCGGCGGAGCTGGAGGCATGTACACGCCGATGGCCTGTCCCAGTGACCCCGACCTCATGCTGCTATCCTGCGACATGAGCGGCGCCTACCGGTCTCTCGACGGGGGCAAGCACTGGGAGCTGATCCACTGCAGCCAGTTGAACAACTCCCTCGGCTGCTACCCGCTGTTCCTTAAGGACGCGATCCTTTGGGTCAGTGGTGGAACGCTCAAGATCAGTCGCGACAAGGCCGCCACCTGGCAGGCGGTAGTCCAGCCCTCGCCCTGGGTCGGCGGCATCAGCTACATGGCCGCCCTCGAGCCGGAGGGCCGGCCTCCGGTTCTGTTCGTGGCTGCCAAGGACGGCGTATGGCGTTCGCCGGAGGGAGGCAAGACCTGGGAGCGTGTGATCGAGGGCGACTGCCGGAACCTGCTCGCGGTCGGCTCACGGGTCTACGCCGTCTGCGTCCAGAAGACTCTCGTCAGCGCCGACCAGGGGAAGACCTGGGAGGAGATCACCGCGCCCGAACTCAAGGGCCATCAGGTCTTCGGGCTTGGAGGTAGTGCGGACAAGGACGGCAAGGTCTGCCTCTACGCCTCCGCCTGGGGAGTGGGAGTGCTCAAGTCCCTCGATGAGGGCAAGACCTGGCAGGTGCTGCTCGACAAGTACGACGACCAGAACGTGTTCATGGTGCCTGCGGGCCAGATTCAGATCGCCTACATGGCGCAGTCCGGTGGTGGATGGTGCCGGCGAATCTGGCGCACCCGCGATCAGGGCCAGACCTGGGACGAGTGCTTCTTCATGAGTGGCCCGAAGGCCAATGTGGAACTCGCCTGGGTGCAGACGCAACTGAAGTGGGGCTACTACATCACTCCCCGCGGCTTTGGCATGTGCGCCGGTGACCCCAACCTCGTGCTGGTGTCCACTCAGGGCGACCTGTACCTCTCCCGCGACGGAGGCGGCACCTGGCATCAGATCATGAACCTCCCTGTGGAGATCACGGAGGACGGCAAGCAGGTGCGGGGGTACCGCTCCAACGGCTGCGAGGTCACCACCTGCATGCGCTACCTGATCCATCCGCAGGAACCGCGGCGCAGGTACATCCTCCATGCCGACATCGGCCTGTCGCGTAGTCCCGACGGCGGGGTAACCTGGATCCCCTCTGCCACCGGGTCACCGTGGGGCAACACCTTCTACAACGTGGTGTTCGACCCCGACCTCCCGGGCCGCATGTACGCCGCAGCCAGCAGCCGTCACGACATCCCCAACTGGACGCACATCTCCCCGAACACCCCTGCGCACCAGGGCGGCGTTGTGGTCTCCGACGACTTCGGCAAGACCTGGAAGGTGCTCGGTACAGGACTTCCCAAGCTGCCCTGCACCTGGGTGTGCCTTGATCCGAGGAGTCCCGAGGGCAACCGCACTCTGTACGCGGCGATGTATGAGGGCGGAGTCTACAAGTCCACCGATGGCGGCAAGACCTGGGTGCTCAAGTCGCAGGGGCTGGGCAACCCCGGGAACCTGCACGTGTTCATGCTGCAGCTTCACCCGGTGACTGGAGAGCTGTTCTGCAGCATCACGGCGAACCGCCTTCAGGAGGGCAACCGGGCGACCTTCCCGGTGGTTGGAGGGCTGTGGAAGTCCAGCGACGGAGCGGAGACCTGGACTGACCTGACCCGCGACCTCAAGCTGCACTGGCCGAACTCCTTCGCCGTGCATCCCACTGAGCCGAACACGATCTACCTCACCGCAGCGACGATCCCTGGCGGGGCAGAAGGCGGCGTGTACAAGACCACGGATGGCGGGAGGACCTGGCAGCGTCTGATCAAGGACGAGGACTTCGCCAAGACCGGGGCTCCGGGCTACGTGCACGCGCTGTACATCAACCTGCCTCCGGAGAATCCGGACCGCCTCTATGTGGGCACGGTCAGCCACGGTCTGTGGTACAGTCCGGACGCGGGCAAGACCTGGCAGCGCTTCACCAGATTCCCCTTTGCGCCGGTCTGCAACGTCACCTTCGATCCGCAGGACCCAGGGACGATCTACGTCGGCACCTACGGAGCCGGAATCTGGCGCGGAAGCTCGATGCCCTGAGCTCCTGTGCCGGCCGCGAGACTATCCGGCTGCCGCGAGCGCTTTCTCGATCTGTGCCACGGCCTGTTGCTCCAGCTCTCGGCACTGTCTCAGGATCTCGATCTCCCGGGCACGCACCTCCGGCGTCCAGTCCTTAGTGGACTTGCCGGTCCAGGGGCCCAGGAAGACTGTACCGCCCTCGAAGGACGGCCGCAGGAGTTCCTGCTCCTTCTGGTACAGGTCGGCAGCACGCAGCAGCGCCTCTTGCGCCGGGCCTTGCAGAGCACTCGCGTGTGCCTTCAGGTAGCTCGCCGCGCAGCCACGGGCATCGAAGAGCGTCTCCGCGTTCCACCAGTTCGCGAAGAAGAGGTTGGCCTGCACCTTCTCCGACCACTTCGGCGCGAGCGAGAGGTCGTCCATCCACTGAACCAGGGCGCTGTCGCCGTACCAGTAGGCGGTTGAGGGCTCGGGGCCAAGTCTGCGGGTCCAGTTGCGGACGGCGAGATGCAGCGTGCTCAGCAGTACGTCGCGCTCCGAGGGTGGCTCTTGCCAGCCGGACAGGAACAGTAGCCACGGACCGCCGGGCTTGGCTGCGGCAAGCACCTTGGGCTTGTCTCCGCTCCAGTAGTCGTACCACAGGAACTCGGCACCGCTCTTCTGGTACCCGAAGCACACGGCGCAGTTCCAGTCGTCCGGATAACCCACGACGGGCAGGCCGGCCTTGAGGTAGGCCATGACGTCGGGAGCGAAGGCGGCCATGTCTTCGGCGGCGCTCTCACCGGGCAGCATCACGTCCGCGAGTTGCCAGCCTAGGGCGCGAGAGACGTTGTCGCGCTCCTCGGGGAACTCACCCACCGGAGTGGACGAACACCAATTGGGCTCCTGGGTCCAGTAGTACCAGCGAACCCGGAAGGCCAGCGCGGAGACGCCCATGATATCCGTCCGCGAGACCGGGTGCCTGGTGACGGCGAGAGCCGATTCCAGTGCGCCGGCGAAGGTGCAGTCGCCGGACTTCCCCCAGCCCAGAGAGCGAACCCCTGGAAGGCTCAGCGAGTCCTCCGTCGCCTTCACCTCCGAAGTGCCCAGGTCGGCCGGCGGCTGAGGGATCGCCTTGACGATGCTGCACAGCTTCATCTCCGCAACGTTCAGCGCCCAGATCCTCTCCCCGTCGGTCGTCAGGCCGCCGGTTGCAGGGCCGAAGGGCCGATCGCCCCAGTCCAGGAGCTTGCCGTCAGGTGCACTCTTGACGAGGCACCGCGACCAGTAGCCGTCCATCCACACGCCGTCCTTCATCGCTGCCCAGTGCACACCCAGTGCGGCAGCAAGGTGCGGTTCCAATCGCGGCAAGCTCATGGGGTCGGCTCCCTCCGCCAGGGGCTTCGGGTCAGCGGGATCGAGTTCCCAACCGGGGAAGAGGTAGCCTTCAGACAGCCACAGCTTGCCGCCGACCTGCACCGTGTTCGCCGGCGAGGGAGCGAAGCTGAGGTCGATCTGCGCCCTGATCTCCCCGGTCTGCGGGTCGAGCTTCACGAGACGCTTCGGTTCCGTCTGCGTGAGCGCGAGGCCGTCATCCCACCAGCCAAGGCCGGAGGCCTTGCCTTCGGGCAGCTTGAGCCTTCGGACGACGCTGCCGTCCTGAGGCGAGAGGGCAACGACCTCCCTGGTCTTGCAGTCGCGTAGCCAGAAGAGCCCGTCGCCGAAGGTCATGCCCCACCACGCGCCCTCGGGGAGCGAAACCGTCTTCCAGTCCGGCGGCAGAGCCGGGAGCTTGGCCAGAGGCTCGAGCAGGCCCCATCTGTGCAGCGCCCGAAAGACCCCGAGACTGTTCTCACCCCAGCCACCCTTGCTCTCCTGCCAGCGCAGGAGCATCGGGACCTGCTGCTGGAGGATGCGCCTCGCGAGTGGGTGGTCAACGTAGCCCGCAAGATCCGTCAGCCCCAGCGGGTCCCAGTAACTGAGGCAACCCGCGGCATTCATGTTGTCGACGACCCAGGTCAGGCCGGCGGTCAGGGCTGCGTTCACGTCCACCACTCCACGACCGTCCCAGAGCTCCTTCATCGCCATCGGCGGAGTCCAGGGGCACCCCTTCGCAATCCACTCCCGGGGGTGGTCGCAGAGCCATCTCAGAGCTGCAGTAACGCAGGGCAGCTTCGCATCGCCTGCGCGGCAGAGCGGGCCCACCCAATAGATGCGCGAATCGAGTTGCCCCTCCGGTGGCGCAGGCAGAGCGGCAATCCAGGCCACAGCGGACCGGATCTGTGGCGCGTCCGGTGGAAGGCCCAGGTCCAGCAACTCGCTCACGGCACCACTGGTCGCCGACACGTCACCTTCGGGCGGCTTGCCGAAGCTGCCGTTGGGATTGGCACCCTTGAGGACCTCGGCGATGCGGGCCTGGAGGACCGCCGCGTCACTGTCCTTGGGGGTATTGAATACAAGCCTGCGAACGAGGGCCGCCTGCAAGGACGTGTCCTCGCGGACGTACTGCATGGGGTCGTGGCGGAACCCGTAGCGGAAGCTGGGCATGGGGACACCTGCTGCACAGAGGTGTTGGGGAAGAGCCAAAACGGCCAGCACGACAGCCGTCATGAGGGACACGGTAACTTGCATATGCGACGCCTCCGCACGTGGAGGGGCTGTCCGATGGTCGCGTTGGTGCTCCTCTTTCGTCGCAGGTCGCCAGGGCCCTGCAATCCGGCAAGGCGGAGTACGCGGCGCCGGTTTTGGGGGCGAGACGACTACCGCTTCTCAGCCTTCGGCATGCTCAGCGCCGGGTCGCCGAAGAGCATGAACTTCATGCCCTGGAAGAAGATGCTGGGTGGGTACCAGTCCTTGGTGGGCTTGAGGTCTGCCAGTTTCTCTGCCCGCCAGTAGTAGGCCAGCGCATCCTTCCAGGCCATGCCGACGCAGGGGCTTCCCTCGGCAACGCTCTTCAGGAAGCCGTCCAGCAGCGACAGGGCACAGGGCTGAGCGCCGGTGTTGCAGCCAAGGTAGGCCACAGCGCCGCTGCGGGGCATGCGCAGGAGACGCTCGCCCAGGCCGGTGCTGTTGAGACGACCCGGCTGTAGTGCTGCGGGAGCAGGTGGCTCCGAGGCGAAGACCTCGCCCTTCCGTGTGCCGCGATGCAGAAGACCCAGGGCATCAAGGTAAGCGTCGTAAGGAGGTTCATTGGCGAAGTGGGCGGTGCCGCAGCCGACGGAAAAGAAGATGGCCGGAGACGCCGCTATCAGTGCCTCACGCTCCCGGGGCCCAAGGCAGCCGTCCCAGACCTC
>JBDKVB010000129.1 GCA_039679385.1 Armatimonadia bacterium
CGGCGAGAGGGGGCCTTGCGCCTCCTCTCGCCGAAGGGCGTTACTACCTCGACGCAAGGGTACGCGAGCAGTCGGGGTGCCGCGCAAGCAAGTGAAAGGTCTGGACCAATGGCACGAGCCTTGACGACGCGCAGGGGAACCCTACTCGGTGTACTGATCGCGCTGCTATGCTGCGGTGCTGCGCAGGCGGAAGACGCCAAGGGCCCTTCGGCCGAGAAGCCCGAGGAACCGGCTCTGGTGAACAACTCCTTCTTCAACACCGATGTGCGGCAGGCGCTGTCGGACCTTGCCGCGGACACCGGAGTGACGATCCTGCTGGACGAGAGCGTCGTCGGGTTCATCAGTCTGGACCTCAAGGACGTGCCGCTGGACCGGGCTCTGAAGCTGATGCTGCTGCCCCTGGGGATGGTGTACCGGGAGATCGAGCCGGGCGTGTACCTGGTGACGGCTGCAGACCCGAGGGCTCCGAGCTTCCGACTGGTGGCGGAGACGCAGATCCTGCCGATCGGCCACCTTGACCCACAGAACCTGACGCGGCTGCTGCCGGACCGCTATGCGCAGTTCGTGCGAGTGGACACGGCTGCACGTCGCTGCCTGATCGAGGCCCCCAAGGAGTACCTGGAGGATATCGTGCGCCTGATCCGGTCGCTGGACACGGCGCCGGGACAAGTGCTGATCGAGGCCCTGGTGCTGGAGACGACAACGGGGGCGCTGAAGCAGTACGCACCGACCTTTGCTTCCTCACATCTCGCGGGTGATATTGCCGGGGGGATCTTCAACTACCAGTCGAACTCGCGGAACCTGAGCAGCGCGAACACCTCGACAACCAGCCAGAAGCCGACACCGGGGAACCTGCTCGTCGGCTTGCAGTGGCTGATGGAGAACAACCAGGCGTCGCTGCGGGCCAACCCGCGTGTTGTGGCGCCGGATGGAACGGCGGCGGAGATCGAGGTCGGCACACAGCAGTACTTCAGCCTGCTGACCGGGTCGGCGGTCTACGCCTACACGAGGCTGGAGCGCGTCGATGCGACGATCAAGCTGAACATCAAGCCGCGGATCCTGCCCGAGGGGCAGGGGATCGAGTGTGACATTGAGCCCAACGTGGCCGATGTCGTGGGCCAGGGCTCCGATGGGCTGCCGGTGATCACCATCCGGCGTGCCAAGTCGACGGTGCGGGTGCAGAACGGGCAGGGGATTGTGATTGGCGGACTGCTGCAGGAGACCTCGTCCTCCACGGAGAGCAAAGTGCCGATTCTGGGCGATCTGCCGGTGATCGGCAAGCTGTTCCGGTCGAAGAACACCTCGAAGGGCCAGCGGGATATCCTCTTTGTGATCTCACCGCACCTGCTGGATGCGAACGGGCAGTTCGAGGGTCCACTGCTGAGCGAAGTGCTGATGTCGCGCAAGGCCCCCAGCAGCGTCGGCGAACTGCAGACGCCGCCGAAGCCGGTGCCCGTGAAGCAGGAGACAGGCGCAACCCGGGCCGACCTGGGGCAAGCCTTTAGCGTGAAGGCCCAGTAGGGCGCAGCCGTCAAGGCTCCCAGTGATTGTCGGCGCCGGTCAGGTCTCTGGGCTGCAAGGTCTCCGGCGGACGGTTCCATTTCACGTTGCCGGCGAGGTAGACGAAGTTGGCCCCGATTCCATGGCGAGCGTCGACACGGCCCAGACCATTGGCTTTGAGGCCCAGGCCCGTGCTGCGAACAGAGCCCCGTAGGTCGAAGAGGAGGATCGTCTGCGCCGGACAATCCACCTGGTCCATGAGCAGAGAAGCCCCGCTGTAACCTCCCACTAAGGTCAGGTCGTGGTTGATCCCATAGCTGTGCGACCGGCAGACCATGCCGCTAGCCGTGTTCGGCATCTGGTCGGCAGGGCACAGGAGCAGCATCCCCGAGCGATAGTAGGGCTCGAGGATTACGTCCCAACACAGGTCGGTGTTGCGCAGGCCGGAGGGCGAACGTGCAGGGACGAGGCGACCATCGTTGTCCTGGACGTAGAGCATGACTGCCCCCGCGAGGCTGCGCAGGTTGGTCATGCAGGTGGCGCGTTCGGCACTCTTGGTGGCGGTCTCATACACCGGCAGCAAGACGGCCGCCAGGATGAGGATGATGGCGACGACAACGAGAGTCTCTACCAACGTGAACCCACGAGCGGACTGCAAGAACCTCGCGCCCCCCGGCGGTTGAGTTCAGGACGGCCCCGGCAGGATGACGGCCAAGAGCCGGAAGTGCCAAAGGATGGTAAGGCCCGCGTCAGGCGGGCTGGGAATCACGACCGATCTGCATGAGCTGCAACTGCAACCGCAGGTTAGCCAGCCCCTCCTCCAGAGTGACCAGCGGGGCGCCCTCGCCCCGGACTGCGGCCACGAAGCGGCTGATGGAGTCCTGCACAAAGTCCACGGACTTGAGGCGATGGTCCCCGATGCTCAGGTATGCGGCGAAGACCCCATTTTCGTCGTTGCGCCCCTCGTAGTCAGCCAGCACGTCGTCGAGGCCAAAGCGGCGAGCCAGCGGTCCTTCGGGCACGTTGACGGTGTCGATGACGGCCTGGACCGAGCGCCCCGCGTCAGTCCGGTACGTGAAGTCGGCACGGACCTGGTGAGCATCAACAAGGACGCGGGTCGAGGAAGCCTCGAGCTGTCCCGGGCCGGCAAGGGCGAGGAGCAGGCTGAGCGGATGGGGTGAGAGGTCTACCCAGATCTTCTCGCCGCTGGCGCCGGACTTGCCGCCGCGCGAGTCCATGCGCATGTAGAAGCGCTCGAAGGAGGCCGGGTCGACGGGCTGACCGGAGAGTTCGCACAGCTTCAGGTAGGGCTCAAGTGCGGCGACGTACTGGGTGTTTGTGGCCGCAAGAAGACTCCGCGTGCGGGCCGCCTCAACCATGGAGCCGGCTTCGTCGAGGAGCTGCTCGAAGGGCTTGTCCCAGTCCCACACCAGGGGCTTCTCGCAGAGGATCGCGCAGCCGGCGTCAGCGGCCAGCGCGAAGTGCTCGGCATGCAATTGCGGCGGCGAGCACAGGGCAAGGAGGTCGGGTCGGGCAGCGTCGAGCATGGGCTCGACGCCAACATAGCCCTTTCCCGTGAAGCCGAAGAGCTTGTGGAGGACCTCCGTAGTGGCGGCGACGGACTCCTTGCTGGTGCCTGCGAAGGCCACGACCTCGCAGCCGAGAGCGTTGAACCACTTGGCGTGGTGCTTGCCGATTCCGGATGCGCCGATCACGGCGGCGCGCAACGGGCTGCTCATGGTTGGGCCCCCTGCAGGTCAGTTGGAGTTGTCGGGCGCGGCATCCTTGTCGGGAGAGGTCTGGGCCTCCGGTGCGCCGGGTCGAGCGATGCGGAACTCGACGTCGCGCTCCTTGCCGTGGCCGGTGACGGTGATGGTGAAGACCTTGGGCTGTCCAGGCTTGATGTCCGTGACGACGACGCGGTTGATGCCCCGCTCCTCGCCGCCGGGTCCGCGAAGGGTGACGATCACCATTGCTTCCTTAACCGGCCGGTCGCCATGGTTCACGATCTCGGCCATGACGCGGGCCAGGTGGTGCTCCTCGTCGAGGTTGTAGCGATAGCGATCGATGCGCAGGTTGGCGATGTCCTCGGTTACCCGCGGAGCACGAGTGCCACACCCGCCGGCGAGAGCGCCCAGGAGGCACGCCAGCAGTCCCCAGGAAGCCAGAGGTGTGCTGCGGAACGACCTACCGATTGTTGTTGTCATTCTTGGCTGGCTTGGCATGGTTCGCGGTACCGTTGTCCATTCCGCGGCCGTCGAAGGAGGCGGCGAAGTTCTCAAGGGTGGCTGTGACGAGTTGGTTGATGGTGCCTTCGGGATACGTACCGTTCTTGCGCCTGCTGCCCGCTGGTACGCCGGTGAGGACCTCCAGGCCCTCGTCGACGGTGGAGACCGCGTAGATGTGGAACTTGCCGTCACGCACGGCCTCAATGACCTCGGGCTTGAGCATCAGGTGCTGCACGTTGCTCTTCGGGATCAGCACGCCCTGCTCGCCCGTGAGGCCGCGCGACTTGCAGGAGTCGAAGAACCCCTCGATCTTCTCGTTGACGCCGCCGATGGCCTGGACGTGGCCTGCCTGATTGACGGAGCCCGTGACGGCAAAGCCCTGAGAGATCGGGGCGCCCGCGAGGCTAGAGAGGATGGCGTACAGTTCGGCGGAGGAGGCGCTATCCCCTTCGATCAGGTCGTAGTTCTGCTCAAAGGTCAGGGAGGCCGCCAGGGTCAGCGGCTTCTCATGGGCGTAGCGGCCGTTGAGGAAGCCGGTGAGGGTGAGCAGGCCCTTGTCGTGCAGGCGCCCGGTGAGCTTGGCTTCGCGGTCGATCTGCATGACCCCGCTCTTGCCGACGAAGGTGATGGCGCGCAGGCGGTTGGGACGACCGAACCAGTAGTCGCCCAGGGGGATCACTGAGAGCGCGTTCACCTGCCCGATTTCCTTGCCCTTGAAACTCAGCTCGATGAGGCCGCGGTCGGACATCTCGCGCATTCGCTCCTCGATGCGGTTCGAGCGGGAGACGTGCTCCTCGATCGCGCGCTGTACGTCCTCGGCGGTCACCAGGGAGTTGCCATTGTGCCCGCACCAGTAGGCGGCTTCGCGGACCAGGTCGGCCACATCGACGAAGCGGGTGGTGAGCCGCATCTGGTCGGCGACGAGGCGCGAAGCCTGCTCGAGGATCCTGGCGACGGCTGGGGCCTCGAAGTGGGGCAGTCCTTCCCGGCGGCAGACGGTGGCGACGAACTGGGCATACCGGCGCAGGGCCGTGCGGTTGCGCGGAGTGCTGGCGTCGAAGTCGGCTTTGACCTTGAAGAGCTTGCGGAAGTCGTCATCGTAGTTGTACAGCAGGTAGTACAGCTCCGGTGAGCCGACGAGGACCACCTTCACGTCGAGAGCGATGGGCTCGGGCTCAAGCGTAACGGTGGACATGAAGCGGAACTGATCCTGCAGGCTCTCGATGCGGACCAGTTTGTTCTTGAGCGCGCGCTTGAGGGCCTCGTAGGCGTAGGGCTTGCGCAGGAGAGTCTCGGCCTCGAGAACCAGATAGCCTCCATTGGCGCGGTGAAGGGCACCGGGACGGATCATGGTGTAGTCCGTGACCAAAGCGCCCATCTGAGTGCGGTGCTCGATCAGGCCGGTGAGGTTGTCGATGGTCGGGTTCGACTCATAGACGACGGGTGCGCCGTCGCGCGGCCCACAGGAGAGCAGGACATTGACCCCGTAGAGGGAATAGCGGCTGTCCGGAGTGGGCACAGCGATGGGGAAGGGCATCTGCGGCGTGTCCTCATCGCGTGCGCGCAGGCCCTCGATGTTGTCGATGATGTCATCGAGGATCTGGCGCAGGTGCTCGCAGACCCGCTCCTCGGTAGCATATCGCTTCTGCAGCTCCTCGAAGAGATGGCCGACGGCGAAGCGAGCGACCTCCTGGTCTAGCTTCTTGACCTCCACGCGGACCATCTTGTCCTTGCGATGGTGCCGGCGAAGCATCTCCTCGAGCTTGTCCTGGAGCTTAGCGCGCCGAGCGTCGATGGCCTTGCGGTCTTCCTCCGTGAGCTCCGCGTAGTCCTGGGGGCTCATGACCTCGCCGTCTTTGGCCGGCGCAACGAGGACACCCGCGGGTCCGCGCCCAACGACCATATTGGCCGCCTCAGCCTCCTTCTCGAAGGCTGCCAGTTCGGCCTGGCGCTCCTCGCGGAAGGTCTTGAGGGCCTCCTCGCGACGGTCGACGTACTCCTCGCTCTCGAAGGCTGCGGCGAGTTCGCGCTGCACGTCCTCGATGAGTTCGTTCATGTCATCGCGGAACTCACAGGCGGAGCCGCTGGGCAGGTGCAAAGCCTTGGGCTGGTTTGGCTGGTCGAAGTTGTGCACGTACACCCAGTCGCCCGGGGCAGGCTGTTGCGCGGCCGCCTGGTCAAGCATGGCGCGGCTCATGGAACTGCGGCCGGTGCCCACAGGGCCCATCACGAAGACGTTGTAGCCGTCGCTCTGGATATTGACGCCAAAGCCCAGGGCAGCCACGGCGCGATCCTGTCCGATCGGCGCGGCGAGGTCCTTGAGGGTCTCCGTGCTTGTGAAGCCGAGCTTGTCGCAGTCGCAAGTCCAGCGCAGTTGCTCGGGTTTCAGACGCAGCCGATCGATCACCGGCGATCACTCCCAGCCTAGGATGCTCCCTCGGGCGCCCGATAGCTGGAACTGACAAAAGAAGGAGGGACGACCGGCGCCTGAGGGGAAGTTGCAGAAGCTACCAAACCCACAGTACCATTATGCCGTGCCTGGACTCCGGCCGCAAGCGATTTCGGCCCGGCGGGGCTACAGTTCGCCCATCACCATCAATCTGAGGTGGCTCAGCCATGAAGGTTCTTGCTGCAGGGATCGTGCTGTCACTCGTGCTCCTGATCCAGACTCTAGGCGTCTGCCAGGTTACGGCGCAGATCGAGTGGAGTGACGTCTACACTGCCGACAAGCTGCCTGACGAGGCCGGCTGGGGCGCGTCAAAGGGTACGAACACCTCTTCAGAGATCACCCCGGAGGGCCTGCACCTCAAGGATTCCGGGACGGCCAACACGGAGCTTCACTGCTACAGCCGACGCTGGCCGGCCCAGCCGGATCGCGGATCCGTAGCAGAAGCAACCGTCAAGGCAGTCTCGTGCACCGCTCGCTCGGGGATGTGTCTGATGGTGGCCGACGGAGTGCACGAGGACGTCCTGACCTTCTACCCGGACCGTATCGAGCTGAACAACAGTGCGCTCAAGTATGCAATGGACACGACGGACGCCTTCCACACCTACCAGGTCAGGATCTGCGGGCTGAATATCGAGGTGTGGGTGGATGGGAAGCTGGCCATCGACGGCTGGAACAAGTTCCAGGCCCCAGCCTACGGGAAGCGCTGCGTGGTGCAGTTCGGGTCTATCTCCAGCGCCTCCACCGGTGAGGCCTACTGGAAGGACGTGCGCTACAGCGTGAACATCCTGTCGGCAGAGCAGATTGCCGGGGCCAAGAACGTGAACATCTACTACAAGGAGGGCATCTACGCGTGCTTCCCCTCCCTGATCCGCACCGCCGACGGTACGCTGGTTACGGGCTTCGGGACGCGGGTCCGACGCTCGCACATTGACGGCACAGGCGGCTCAGCCCGATACCTCTCCAAGGATGGCGGCTACACCTGGGAGCAGACCACGGAGACCTTCACCGACCCGGCCCATGTCAGAGAGGATGGGGCTATCATCTCACCCCATGCCCAGGGCTGGATCTACGTGCCTGACACGGAGCTGGAGAAGGTCAAGGCCGGCGGACGACGCTGGATGAAGGCCCGTGAGGGGACGATTGCCTACCTGGGCGAACCGCGGGTGTCGATCACCATGCCCGGCAAGACCCCGGAGACCAAGGACCTGCCGAACCCCGATATCCGTGGGGTGATGACCTTCAACCCCAGCGCCTTCCTCCACCGGGGCAAGCTGTGGATGACTGCGATCTACGGTGGTCCGACCGGTCAGCCCATGGGTGTGTGGGTGATCCGCTCGGAGGACGACGGCAACACTTGGGAGGTCCTCCCGGTCGCGCTGCCGGCGGACAAGAAGCTGGGCTATGGGGAAGCAGCGATCTGTGACAACGGCCGGGGCGAGATCCTCTGTGTGATGCGCCCGGACCCCGAGAGCTATGACACCTACCAGTGCTTCTCGAAGGATGACGGCAAGACCTGGAGCAAGCCTGAGGACTGCCGGTTCTGGGGCTATCCGAGCAATGTCATCCTGCTCAAGGACGGCCGCCTGCTGTGCAGCTACGGCTACCGGCGCGATGCCATGGGTGTTCGTGCGGTCCTGAGCAGTGACGGCGGGCATACCTGGGACGTCGACAAGGAGATTGTGATCCGCTGCGACGGCAAGGGAAGCCCGAGCGATATGGGCTATCCGATCTCGCTGCAGATGGAGGACGGGCACATCTTCACGATCTACTACCTGAATGATGCGGCCAACGTGACCCACATCGCCGGGACGCACTGGAACCTTCCTCCGGCGAAGCAGTAGCGCAGCCCTGGGCCCACAGCCGGAACACTAAGCAAGCGAAAAGGGGACAGAACCCGTGACGGGTCTGTCCCCTTTGTTTTGGCGAGGCAGGTGGGGCCCGTCAGCCGATGGCGACCATTCGCTCGACGGTCGCGCGGGCACGGCCGGCGATGCCCTCGTCGATCTCGATGACGTGCGTGTTTGTGGTGAGGGCCCTGCGGATGCTCTCCAGGGTAGTGAGCTTCATGTTCGGGCACAGAGCTGAGAACAGGGGATAGAAGGTCTTGCCCGGGTTGTCCTTCTGGAGTGGATGCAGCAGGCCCATCTCGGTGGCGACGATGAACTCCGAGGCGTCCGATTCGCGGGCGAAGCGGAGCATCCCACTGGTTGAGCGGACGGCGTCGGCAAGTGCAAGGACCTCGGCAGCACACTCAGGGTGCGCAAGAACCAGGGCAGCGGGGTGCTCCTGCTTGGCCTTCTGGATATCCTCGGCGGTGATGTACTGGTGGGTCGGGCAAAAGCCCGGGTAGAGAAGGATCTCCGTGTCGGGCACAGCCCTGGCGACCCAACTACCGAGGTTGCGGTCGGGGATGAACAGGATCCGGTCGGCGTCGAGAGACTTGACCACCTCGACGGCGTTGGCTGAAGTGCAGCAGATGTCGGACTCCGCCTTGACCTCAGCGGTGGTGTTGACGTAGGCGACGACCGGTGCACCCGGATACTGGGCCTTGAACTCCCGCAGCTGCTCGGGGGTGATCATGTCGGCCATCGGGCAGCCGGCTTCCTTCTCGGGTAGCAGAACGGTCTTGGAGGGGCTGAGGAGCTTGGCCGTCTGGGCCATGAAGTGGACGCCGCAGAAGACGATGACCTCGGCCTCCGCCCGGGCGGCCTGACGGCTGAGGCCCAGGGAGTCGCCGGTGAAGTCGGCGATGTCCTGCACCTCGGGGCGCTGGTAGTTGTGGGCCAGGAGGACGGCCTTGCGCTCCTGGCGCAGGGCGTTGATCTCGTTGATAAGCTCGCTGTTGTCGGTCATGGGCGGCCTCCGGGCGCCACCGTTTGCGGGCAAACGGTATGGCAGGGAAAGTCAGTGGGTGAGCCGGCCAAGGGGCGCGCCAGGGATCACGGCACCAGGGCGCCATGGGCGCGCAGCTCAGCCTTGATGTCATCCAATGCGACTTCGGTGGGTGGGATTCCTGCTTTGGCGGCGAGAGCGGCCGCCGCACCGACTGCCTGCCCCATTGCCATACAGGGGGCCTGGACTCGCAGCGCGGAGTTCGCGAGGCGGTCGCTACTCACGCAGCGACCGGCGGCAAGCAGGTTGCGGCTTCCCTTCGGAATCAGGGCGCTGAAGGGTATTGAGGGGACGACCCCCTCCTGCAGGGGCTCGGGCGTGACGCCGTTCTCGTCATGTACGTCAACGGGGTAGAAGGCCCAGCAGATTGCGTCCTCAAAGAGCCGGCCGCTGCAGTAGTCCTCGACGGTGATGACGGTCTCGCCCAGGATGCGGTAGCTCTCTCGCACGGCGGTCTCGGAAGCGCCGAGTTGCAGTCGGGCACGCTCGCCGCCTGGGAGGGACTGCACAAAGCGCAGCAGGCGCAGGGCCATCTGACGCCCTGCGAGGTTGGCTGCAGTCTGAGTCACAGAGGTGGAGGAATCGGCGCCGAAAACATGATTCGCGCCGTGGCTGCCGAGGAAGGAGAGGAAGGTAGCCTTCCGGTCCCACAGGTCGCCGGGCTGAAGCCTTCCGTCCGCGAGGGCCTGCTGGTACCGTGCCTCGACGAGCTCAGGGTCCATCGCCTTGACGTCGTAGCCCTCCAGCCGGAAGTGCAGCGTGCCGGGCTGGATGACCTCCTCGCGCTGCCGGGGGTATCCGAGCAGGCCCACGACCTCGGCGCCGCCGGTGCAGTCGATGAGCTGCTTGCACTGGACACTGCGACGGACGCCGCTGCCTGCGACGGCAAGATGCCAGCCGGTGTCAGTCGGTGCGCCTCCGAGAGGGAACTCGTAGTAGCACAGCTCGACCCCGGACTGCAGGCAGGCCTCCTCCGCAAGGGCGGCATAGAGCGGCCCGTTCAGGCGGACCTGGTGCATCGAGTGTCGCGGTGGCCGGACGGTGAAGTCGGGCATGGTGCCGCCGTCCAGCTCCACAGCGCGGGTGACCAGTTCCCAGCCAAGGCCGGCGATGATCTGCCGCTCCCAGGCATGGAACAGACCCGGGTAAGCGACGCCGCCGGTGGTCATGGTGCCCCCGAGTTGAGGGCCTCGCTCGATCAGTACCGTGTGGGCACCGGACCGGGCAGCCTGAAGGGCGGCGATAGTGCCCGCAGTGCCGCCGCCGATGACAAGGACATCGGCCTCGGTCTGGAGCGTCGCAGGCATTGGCGGGAAGGGACACTGCATCTAGAGGGTTCCCTTTCGCTGGGCATCGGCGTAGGTCGGCGACATCGCTCGCAGGCGCTCCACGAACTGCGGCAGAGCGAGGAGCAGGACGTCGACATCGGCGTCGGTGGTGTGACGCGAGAGGCTCAGACGCAGGGAACCATGGGCCACCGCATGGGAGCAGCCGATGGCCAGCAGAACGTGGGACGGGTCCAGGGAGCCGGAAGTGCAGGCCGAGCCACTGGAGGCGCAGATCCCGTACAGGTCAAGGGACAGCAGGATGCCCTCGCCCTCGATGTAGTTGATGGTGAAGCTGGCGATGTTGGGCAGGCGCTTCTCAGGGTGCCCTGTGAGCTGGCAGTGCGGAACTCGCTCAAGGACGCCGTCGATGATGCGCTTGGACAGGCGGCCCATCCGCTGGTTGTCCTCGTCGGCCCGCTGGGAGAGCAGCTCGACGGCCTTGCCCAGGCCCACGATTCCAGCGACGTTCTCGGTACCGGCACGGCGACCGCGCTCCTGGCCGCCACCGTCGAGGACCTTGACCAGTCGCGTGCCCTTGCGCAGGTAGAGCGCGCCGACGCCCTTGGGGCCGTAGACCTTGTGGGCCGACATGGCCAGCAGGTCGACGTTGAGCTCATTGACGTCGATCGGGACCTTGCCCAGCGACTGGACGGCATCGGTGTGGAAGACTACGCCGCGCTCCTTGCAGAGCGCGCCGATCTCGGCAATCGGTTCGACGGTGCCGATCTCGTTGTTCGAGTGCATGATCGAGACGAGAATCGTGTCGTCGCGGATCGCGTCGGCGACCTGCTCGGGCGAGATGACGCCATAGCGATCGGGGACAAGGACCGTGGTCTCGAAACCGTCGCGCTCGAGCGCCTTGCAGGTATGGAGGACTGCATGGTGCTCGATGGCCGAGGTGATGAGGTGCTTGCCCTTGCCTCGGAGGGCCCAGGCGGTACCCTTGATGGCGTAGTTGTCGGCCTCGGAGCCGCAGCCGGTGAAGACGATCTCCTGGGGGTCTGCGCCGAGATAGGAAGCAATATGGCCCCGCGCGTTGTCCAGGGCCTTGCGTGCGCGGCCGGCCAATCGGTAGACACTGCTGGGATTGCCGTACTCGTCCTGCAAGAAGGGCAACATCGCGCCAAGGACTTCGGAATCGACCTTGGTGGTAGCCGCGTTATCGAGGTAGATCACGCCGCCCACTCCCAAAACACGCCCCGAAACCGGGCGAGAGCATTGGTAAACGAAGTTACGCAAACATTAAGCGGCAGCGACCGGAGAGTCAAGGGGAAGGGGGTTCTGCGTGGCTCTGAAGGGGCCCCGGAGCCGGTGACCTTACAGCCAGGGGTCCTTTGTGCTACAATAGGCTTGAGTAAGAACGCCCCCTACTGCTTGAGGGCGGTTTTATCGTTCGTGCCAAGAGGTAGCAATGGGGAATCTCCGACGCTCGATGTTGGCGGCTTCACTGCTTGTCTGCACGTGCTTTGCCTGTGCTGCGGACCCGGAGAGGGAGTCACCCCTCCAGGGTGTGTTCGCCTGGGGAACCGGGACGCGGCCGGTGGCCGTGATGGCACCGGTACGGGAGGTGTTCCGTCTGCTGGGGCTCAAGCAGAGCTGGCAGCCCGCGACGGACACGATCTCGCTATCAGGCCCGACGGGCACTGTGTCCTTCCGCATTGGCCAGACGCAGGCACGATTCGAGCCCCAGGCAGGGGGCGCCGGTGTGACGGCAACACTCCCGGCGGCCCCAAGGTACCTCGGGAACCGACTGTATGGACCGGTGGAAAGCCTGTGGAAACTCGCCGGCCTTGGGGTGCGAGTGGTGAAGCAGGAGGATACCGGCGTCGAGTACCAGGCGGGCGACAAGATATTCGTCATCACGCTGCTTTCGGGAAGGGAGAAGAGCATCATCAACCAGGCCAAGGGATCGGTAGTGAAGTTCCAGACCTCCAAGGGTGACATCCTGCTTGAGCTGTTCGACGAGCAGACGCCAGTGACCGTGGGCAACTTCCTCGACCTCGTGGGAAGCGGGTACTACGACGGACTGACCTTCCACAGGGTGATCGCCGACTTCATGATTCAGGGTGGGTGCCCCAAAGGCAATGGCACCGGTGGCCCGGGCTGGACCATTCCGGACGAGGCAGACCGGGGCCTCAAGCACGAGCGCGGCAGCCTCTCGATGGCGAAGACCGCGATGCCCAATACGGGCGGCAGCCAGTTCTTCATCTGCCATGTGCCCTGCGCGCATCTGGATGGGGTGCACACGGTGTTCGGGAAGGCCGTCGAGGGCATGGACGTTGTCGACGCGATCCGTCAGGGCGACACGATCCAGCAGGCGACCCTTCTGAGCAAGTCAGCCCAGGCGGAGGCTGCGATAGAGAAGACCAGGGCGGCCCGAGTGCCGGAGAAGTAGCAAAAGCCCGTGGAGGAGGCCGGCGAGGTCGGTCGTTAGGATACTCACCCGGGGGAGGGGAAACCCTCGGGTTTCAAGGAGAGACATGATGGCTGAGAAATGCGTACTGGCGTATTCCGGAGGTCTGGACACCTCCGTGGCGATCCAGTGGATCGCGGAGAAGTATGGCGTAGACGTGGTTGCGGTCGCCGTCGACGTGGGCGAGGAGAAGGACTACGAGGGTATCCGCGTCAAGGGCGAGCAAGTGGGCGCCGTCAAGTCGATCGTGGTCGATAAGCGGCAGGAGTTCGTTGACCAGTTCATCAGCCAGGCGATCAAGACGAACCTTATGTATGAGCACAAGTACCCGGCCTTCACGGCTCTGGCCCGCCCGCTGCTTGCCAAGACCCAGGTTGAGGTCGCGCAGGCTGAGGGCGCAAGCCTCCTGGCCCACGGCTGCACCGGCAAGGGTAACGACCAGGTGCGCTTTGAGGTCACCTACCAGGCCCTGGCTCCCGAGATGCGCGTCGTAGCTCCCGCACGCGAATGGGGAATGACCCGCGAGCAGGAAATCGACTACGCCGCAGAGCACGGCATTCCCGTGCCGGTAGCCAAGAAGAGCCCGTACTCCACGGACACCAACCTGTGGGGCCGGTCCATCGAGTGCGGTATCATCGAGGATCCCTCCAAGGAAGCTCCAGACGATGCCTGGGTCTGGACGGTCAGCCCGCAGGACGCCCCGAACGACCCCACCTACGTGCGCATCGGCTTCGAGCGGGGCGTTCCCGTGTCGCTGGATGGCGCCAAGATCAACAGCGTTGAGCTGGTCGCCAAGCTGAATCAGCTCGGCGGGCAGAACGGCGTCGGCCGCGTCAACATGATGGAGAACCGGCTGGTCGGCATCAAGTCGCGCGAGTGCTATGAGACCCCGGCGGCGACGATCCTCCTGGCCGCCCATCGCGACCTTGAGAGCCTTACGCTGGACCGCGAAACCTACCATTTCAAGCCCTACCTGGAGCTGCGCTGGGCCGAGTTGGTGTACTACGGACTTTGGTACACCCCGCTGCGCGAGGCCATCGACGGGTTTGTGAATGAGACCCAGAAGCGCGTCAACGGCGAAGTGACCGTCAAGCTGTACAAGGGCACCTGCGAGGCCGTTGCACGGACCTCGGAGAACAGCCTCTACGACTACAGCCTGGCAACCTACGACGCCGGCGACACCTTCGACCAGACCGCCTCGGAAGGGTTCATCAAGATCTGGGGCATGCCGGCGAAGGTCACAGCAGCTGTCGACCGCAAGGTCGGGCTCTAGTCGGCGAGACAAGCGAGACCGGTGGGTAGGGCCGACCTCGGTGTCTGCCCTACCCTTGTCCACGGCCGTCCACTGCGAGGACCACTTGTTGCCTTCCCGGAGGATCGACCTATGAGGGGACTCATCGCCGCGATCGCCGGAGTTGCCGCCCTTGCGCTGTCGATAGCACTGTGCGGTGCTCAGGGGCTGGTGACCAACGGCGACTTCAGCCAGGTGAGCGGCGGCGATCAGGGGCTTCCGGTGGGATGGACCGTGGCCGGAGCAGATTCCGCCGCGTATCGGGTCGTCAACGACGACGGGCACAGCGGCTCGCTGAGCCTGCGGTACAAGGTCGATCAGGCGACGGCCTCGGGCGCTGCGGCACAGTCTTTCGCGTGCAAGCCGAACACGGACTACCTGGTCACGGCCGCTCTGAAGAGCGACGGGACGCTGCTTCCTGTGGTGCAGGTAGCCGTGCCCGTTAACCCGCCGGTGAAGGTGCTGTCGCTGCGCTCCGGCGGGCAGAAGGTCTGGACGGTGCAGACCGCACGCTTCAACAGTGGCACGGCGACGCAACTGGAAGTACGGGTGTACGGCGACGCGGCACTGGCTGAGGGTAAGCAGGCCGCTGCAGGCGTGGCCGGCCTTGACGATGTGCAGGTCTACGAGGCGTCGAAGGCTCCCGCAGAGGTGAGCCCGGGACCGGCGATGACCCCTCCGGGGCCGAACATCGCGCTGAAGCGCCCCTACACGCTGACCCCGGCGCCGAACTACAGCTACTGCACCGAGCCGGGCGACAAGACCCAGTTGACGGACGGCAGCTACTCGGTCGGATACTTCTGGACGCAGCCGACGACGGTGGGCTGGAGTAGCGGAGGACCCGCACGCATCCGCATCGACCTGGGGAAGATCGAGCCGATCGCGGGGCTGTCCTTCAGTACCGCAGCGGGTGTGGCCGGTGTGACATGGCCGACCTCTATCCTGGTGCTCGTGAGCGACGACGGCGACAAGTGGACCTGGGTCGGCGACCTGGTGGAGAAGTCCCTGCGCTTCGGGACGCCGCCGACGGACCGCTACTCGCAGTACCGGTTCTTCACCGACGAGCTGGAGGCTCGTGGTCGCTATGTCGAGCTGATTGTCGATTCCTCGCCCTATTGCTTTGTGGATGAGGTGGAGGTATACCGGGGAACGGCGGACATGCTCGTAAAAGCGCCGGTGGGGAAGGTGGCGGACAGCCCGACGGCCCTGTTCGAGCAGCTCCGCCTGCGGAGTGCGGTTCTGTGGCGTCTGACGGCCGACCTGGAACAGGCACGCAAGGCGATCCGCGAGAGCAAGAGGACGGCGGCCGAGAAGGATGCGCTCCTGGACCGCGCCGACCGCCTGGCCGAGGAGGTCAGGCGCCTCCCGTCGGAGCTTCCGGCAGACCTGCACTGCGTGCTACCGCTGAATGACCTGCACGCGGAGATCTACGCCCTGAACGCCCCGGTTCTGCGGGCACAGGGGCTGTCCGGTCTGACGGTGTGGGGAGCAAAGCGATGGGATCCGTTGTTGCCCACTCAAGGGCCTGAGCTTCCGCTCTCAGCCCCCGCGCTGCAACTGACGATGATGAGGGACGAGACCCGGGCCGTGGCGCTGAACGTGACCAACAGCACGGACCGCGTGGTCGAGGCCGAGGTCACAGTGACCGGGCTCGGCGGGCCGGCGAATCCGGAGTGGATCAGCGTCCGCGAGGTAGTTTTCACCGACACCCGCGACCGGCGTCCAATTGCTGCGGCGCTGCCGCAGGCCAGGAAGATCGACGGTGGGTACGAGACAACTGTGCCCTCGGGCATGACGCGTCAGGTGTGGCTGTCGGTCAGCACGAAGGGGATTGCCGCCGGGGAGTACCGCGGGCAGGTAGTGATCTCCGGCGCCGGGCAGCGTACCGAGGTACCCCTGAGCATCCGGGTGTATCCGCAGCAGATGCCGGCACAGTTCACGGCGGCAGTTGGTGGCTGGGACTACACCAACGGGAACGGATCCTATGATGTGAGGCCCTCGAACCTGCAGATTCTGGTTGACAACCTGCGGGCTCATGGTGTGAACTCACCATGGGCGAATTCCGGCGTCATGCCTCAGGGGGCCACCTTCGACGCAGCAGGGAACCTCACCGGGACGCTGGACTTCAGTGCCTGGGACACCTGGGTCAGCCGCTGGCCGGGAGCGAAGAACTACTGCGTTTTCCTCTCGGTCGACAGCAAGTTCTCGGGCGAGCCGATGGGCACCGCGCGGTTCAACAAGATGGTTGGAGACTTGTTCCGCGCCTGGGTGAAGCACTTCGACGAACAGGGCCTCAGCCCGGCCAAGCTCGTTGTGTTGCTGGTCGACGAGCCGCACGATAACGACCAGGCCAAGGTCATCATCAACTGGGCGAAGGCAGTGAAGGCAGCGGCTCCCGAGGTGGTTCTGTTCGAGGACCCGACCTTCCGCGACCCGCGAGAGGCCGACCCGGAGCTGTTCGCCGTGAGTGACATCCTGTGCCCGAACCTGCCGATGTGGTGGGGCGCGCCCAAGACCTTCGCCGACTTCTACTGGGCGCAGCGTGAGTCTACAAAGAAGCTGTGGTTCTACTCCTGCTCCGGGCCCGCGAAGCTGCTGGACCCGATCAACTACCACCGGGCGCAGTTCTGGGCCGGGATGGCGAACGGTGCACAGGGGTCCTTCTACTGGGCCTTCGGGGACGAGTCGAACGCAGCGGGTTCCTGGCGGGCCTACAGCCAGAACCGCAACCAGTACTCGCCGCTGTTCATCGATGCCACCAGCGTCACGGACGGCAAGCACATGGAGGCCGTCCGGGAGGGCGCTGAGGACTACGAGTATTTCGTGATGCTGCGAGACCGCTGGGCCCAGCTTCGACGCGAAGGCGTGGCCAGCCCGAAGCTGCAGGCCGCAGAGAGACTGCTGGCCGCTGGTCCGTATCGCGCCCTCAAGGGTGTTGGCGCCGGGAGTCTGGGCTGGCTGGACAGCCGGGATCGCGAGGAAATGGACCGGGTGCGCGTGGAGTTCCTGGAGGCTCTGCAGGGGCTCTAGGGCAGGCCCGGCGCAGCGTGCCGGGGACCGTGTCGCACAGAGAGGGAGCAGGTATGAAGGCTCACAAGCAGTCGAACCCCTGGCGGGGTGTGATCGAGGAGTACCGCGAGTACCTACCGGTGAGCGAGAGTACGCCCGTCGTGACGCTGCTGGAGGGTGGCACGCCGCTGATCCCGAGCCTCGCGATCGCACGGCGGCTGCCGGGTAAGCTGCGCATCTTCTTCAAGTACGAGGGCGTCAACCCGACCGGCTCCTTCAAGGATCGTGGCATGTGCATGGCCATGACCAAGGCGAAGGAGCGGGGCGCCAGGGTGTGCATGTGCGCCTCGACCGGGAACACTTCAGCCGCTGCGGCCGCCTACTCGGTACGAGCCGGAATGCGTTGCGTGGTGCTGATCCCGGACGGGTATATCGCGCTGGGCAAGCTCGCGCAGGCGCTGGCCTATGGTGCCCGGACGATCCAGATCGCCGGGAACTTCGACGACTGCCTGAACTTGGTGCGGGAGATCACCAGCCGGTACGACATCGAACTGGTGAACTCGCTGAACCCCTACCGGATGGAAGGCCAGAAGACGGCCGCCTTCGAGGTTTGTGATGTGCTCGGCGCGCCGCCGGACTTCCACGCGCTTCCGGTGGGCAATGCGGGGAACATCTCGGCCTATTGGATGGGCTACAAGGAGTACCGCGAGAAGGGGATGGTGGACCGGCGGCCGACGATGTTGGGCTTCCAGGCGGCCGGGGCTGCACCACTCGTGAGCGGCGTCAGGGTGGACAACCCGGAGACGATCGCCACGGCGATCCGCATCGGCAATCCCGCACGGTGGCAGGACGCGGAGAACGCGGTGAAGGAGTCCGGTGGGGTGTTCCGGGCGGTCACGGACGAAGAGATTCTGAAGGCCTACAAGGACCTGGCGGCGGAGGAGGGCGTGTTCGTCGAGCCGGCGTCGGCAGCGTCTCTGGCCGGGGTGTACAAACTGGCTGAAGACGGGTACTTTGGGCAGGAGCCGGCAACCGTGGTGTGCACGGTTACCGGGCACGGGCTGAAGGACCCGGATCGGGCGATCCAGATTGCGACAGAGCCCGAGAAGTGCGGCAAGGATCTCGGCGAGCTGATTGAACTGTTGGGGCTGTCGGGCAAGGACGGGGGCTCTCGCCCTGGGCGGGAGTAATGTGGAAGGGGAACTCGGTCTTCGAGCCCTGGCAACGCAATACACGAGAAGGACGGAGTTGCGCGCCATGCGTGACGGTCTTCTGAAGGGTCGCTGCGAATGAGACTACCGACGCTTAGGATCGGCGATCTGACAATTCCTACACCAATCATACAAGGCGGGATGGGGGTCAGAGTATCTGGGGCACGGCTCGCGTCGGCGGTAGCCAATGAGGGCTGTGCGGGGATGATCGCGAGTGCGGGGATCGCGCACTATGAGCTCTACTCGGGGAAGCACTTCGTTGAGATGAATGACCTCGCTCTCAAAGAAGAGATCCAGAAGGCCCGGAGTCTGAGCAGCGGGGTCATTGGCGTCAACATCATGGTTGCCCTCTCCAACTACGCCAATCTGGTCAAGGTGGCCGTGGAGAACAAGGTATCCATGATCGTCTCCGGCGCGGGCCTTCCTCTGGAACTGCCCGGGCTCGTGCAAGACGCACAGGTGAAGCTGGTGCCGATCGTGTCGTCGGCACGGGCGCTGCGCATAATCTGCACCAAGTGGCTCCGGGCACACAATCGGCTTCCGGATGCAGTGGTGGTCGAAGGACCACAGGCAGGCGGTCACCTCGGGTTCTCACACGCGGAGATGGGGGCTGAGACGCAGCCGAGCCTGGAGAAGCTGGTGGCCGAGACCGTCGCGGTGGCGAACTCCTACGAGCGGCCGATGCCGGTCATCGCCGCAGGAGGCATCTACGACGGCGCCGACATCTCCCGATTCCTGAAGCTGGGCGCGTCGGGTGTGCAGATGGCGACGCGCTTCGTCTGCACCGAGGAATGCGACGTCGACGACGCCTTCAAGAACGCGTACTTGCAGGCGAAGGAAGAGGACGTGATGGTGATTCACAGCCCGGTTGGTATGCCGGCGCGGGTCATCCGGAACGCCTTCGTGGAGCGCATCCTGCGCGGCGAGACCGTTCCCTTCAAGTGCGAGTACCGTTGCCTGCGCAGTTGTGATCCGAAGACTGCGCCCTTCTGCATCGCCAAGGCCCTCGCCAACGCCGCTGCCGGCAAGCTGGAGGACGCCTTCGCCTTTGCCGGGTCCAAGGTGCGTCGCTGCGCCGAGATCGTGTCGGTCAAGAAGCTGGTCAGCCAGCTCGTGGCCGAGGCCTCGGCGTGCTACGACGCCTGAGCGAAGGCCGAAGGTGCCAGGGAGCGCGGTACTCGGGCAAGAGCACCGCGGCGACCTGAGCTCGAACAGGAGCAATCGACCAGGATGAGTGCCCAGGTGGAACGCACGGTTCTCAAGACCGACCTGCCGGGAGCGGTCTGTGCACGCTCCGGGAAGGTGCGGGATGTCTACGACTACGGCGACGGCCTACTCATCGTCGCCAGCGACCGGATCTCGGCCTTTGACGTGATCATGGCCAACGGCATCCCTGGGAAGGGCAAGATCCTCACCCAGCTATCCCTCTTCTGGTTCGACTACCTGCGAGAGGTAACGCCGAACCACCTGATCAGCGCCGAGGTCAAGGACTTCCCGGCGCCGACGCAGGCCTTCGGCGAGGTGCTCGAAGGGCGGACAATGTGGTGCAAGAAGGCCCAGGTGATCCCGGTGGAGGCCGTCGTGCGCGGGTACCTGGCCGGGAGTGGCTGGAAGTCCTACCAGCAGAGCCGGGAAGTCTGCGGCCACCGTCTGCCCGCCGGTCTGGTGCAGTCGGCGAAACTGCCGCAGCCGCTCTTCACGCCGACCTCCAAGGCAGAGTCCGGGCATGACGAGAACATGACCCGCGACGAGGTCAAGAACCTGCTTGGCGCGGAGCTCGCTGAGAAGCTGGAGAGCAAGGCCATCGAGATCTACCTGAAGGCCTCGGAATATGCTGCCACGCGGGGCTTCATCATCGCGGACACGAAGTTCGAGTTCGGCCTGGTCGACGGCGAGATGATCCTGGTGGACGAGGTGCTGACGCCGGATTCCTCGCGGTACTGGGATGCTGACAAGTACGAACCGGGACGGCCTCAGGAAGCCTTCGACAAGCAGTTCGTGCGCGATTACCTGGAGACGCTGGACTGGAACAAGGAACCGCCGGGACCGGAGCTGCCGGCGGAAGTCGTCGCGCAGACGCGCGAGATCTACCTGACGGCGCTGCGGCGACTGACGGCCTAACTCCTGCATGAGTTGTTGCGGGTCCTAGGGTGCGGGCTCCGGCGCGACGTCGGACAAGCTGGAGCCCGCTTGCGACGCACCTCTGGTGACGATCCACTGTGTCTGCTCCCCCACGGACGTTCGAGCAAAAGCTGCTGGCGACGGTGAGACGCTACCGGATGCTCGAGCCGGGTGAGCGCGTGTTGGTGGCTGTCTCCGGGGGCCAGGACTCGCTGGCGCTTCTGGATGCTCTTTCCGGGTTGCGGGAGCGGCTGGCGGTCACGGTGCTGGCTGCCCACCTCAACCACGGGATCCGGGGCGCTGAGGCGGAGGCAGATGCGCGCTTCGTGGCGGAGTTCGGTGAGCGCCTGGGCGTTCCGGTAGTGTTGGGCGAAGCTGAAGTGCCGGAACTGGCGAAGTCCTGCGGCCTGTCGCTGGAGCATGCGGGACGCGAGGCGCGCTACGGCTTCCTTCGCGAAGTGGCTGCGAAACAGGGCTGTGCCAAGATAGCCGTGGGCCACACGAGGACGGACCGCGCCGAGACGGTGCTGATGAACGTCCTGAGGGGCTCCGGCCTGGATGGCCTGAGGGGCATCCCGCCGGTCAACGGGCAGGTGGTTCGTCCCCTGATCGGCCACAGCCGGGAGGAGACGGGCACCTACTGCCGCGAGCGTGGCCTGGAGCCCCGCGTCGACCGGACAAACCAGGAGGTTGACGGGTACCTGCGGAATCGTGTGCGCCTCAAGTTGATGCCTCTGCTTGTCGAGGAGTATTCACCGGGAGTCGAGGAAGCGTTGGTGCGACTTGCGGAGGCCGTTGAGGAAGAGGTGGTGTGGACCGGCCCGATGGTGGACGCGGCGCTGGCGGAGGTCTGTGAGCGGGATGGCGAGGCCCTGAGAATTGGGCTGGCAGAGCTGTCGCAGGTGCCCGACGGGCTGGTCAACCGCCTGCTGCTGAAGTGCCTGCAGGAGGCTTGTGGTGGGACCGCGGGTGTGCTGAGTGCACACGTGCAGGCGCTCAGGGAGCTAGTGGAGGAGGGTAAGCCGGGCTCGCGGGCGGCCTTGCCCTTTGAGGTTTGCGCTAAGCGAGGGTATAATGCTCTTGTCTTGGCCCGGCAAGAGGCTCGTGAAGAGGGCTGGAAGTCGTGGAAGGTCGAGCTGGAAGTGCCGGGAGAGGTTAGGTTGCCGGTCGGGGGCAGTCTGCGGGCACAGGTGCAGGAATGTCCGCCTCGCCTGAAGTCAACGCCGCACTCCGAGGCGTTGGTGAAGGTTGAGGCAGCCGGCCGGGAACTCGTCGTGCGCAGTTGGCAGCCCGGCGATCGGGTACAGCCACTGGGCATGACCGGTCACAAGAAGCTGCAGGACTGCTTCGTCAACGCAAAGGTGCCACGCGCGGACCGACACCGAGTCCCGGTGGTGACCGATGCGAAGGGAACAGTCCTGTGGGTTGGCGGCGTGGTGGTGGGGCAGCAAGGACGGTTGCATCCGGAGGATACCCGCTGTGTTCGCCTGACCTGGACGCCACCGGAGGGTGTGGTCTGGTGGTCAGGAAGGGACGAGTGCAGTCGGGGGCTTTAGCGTTAGCCTAGAGGGCTTTCGTACCATAGACACTGGAGGAGGCCGTCGGCCTTGCCCGGCGGCGGAGTCAATGCCCAAGCAAAACCCTGTGGTTCTGACGATCGTGGCCGTCGCCTTCATCTATATCCTATGGATGATTCCGCGGCTGAACGCCCAGACACCGGTCAAGGTGTTTGACAGCCTGCCTGAGCTCAACGAGGCGGTGAGAGCCGGCTACCTGTCTGAGATTGAGATCGTGGGTGGCGGGCGACAGATTCGCGGCTCCCTCTCGACGGCAGGCCGTGCCCATTACGAGAGGAAGTACGACAAGTTCCGGGCCGAGGTGTGGATGAGCCCGGAGACCGTGGACAAGCTGGTGGAGACGGTGCCGCGGGGGACGAAGGTGTCGATCGTCCAGGGCCTCTGGGCCGACCGCCTGCTGGCACTGGCCGGCAATGTCCTTGTCCCGATCGGCATCCTGGTGTTCCTGTGGGTCTTCTTCACCCGGCAGATGAAGATGAGTGGCGGGCAGGCCCTGTCCTTCGGGCGCAGCCAGGCGAAGCTGCTGGGCGAGAATCACGAGAAGGTCACCTTCAACGACGTTGCGGGGATGAAGGAGGTCAAGGAGGAGCTGCAGGAGGTCGTCGAGTTCCTCCGGGAGCCTGAGAAGTTCCGTGCGCTCGGTGCGAAGATCCCCCGAGGCGTGCTGTTGGTGGGACCTCCGGGCTGCGGCAAGACCCTTCTGGCCCGAGCGGTTGCGGGTGAGGCGAACTGTGCGTTCTTCTACATCAGCGGCTCCGACTTCGTGGAGATGTTCGTCGGGGTCGGTGCATCGCGGGTACGCGACCTCTTTGCCCAGGCCAAGCAGCACCTGCCGGCGATCGTCTTCATCGACGAGTTGGACGCCGTGGGCCGCCTGCGCGGTGCGGGCCTTGGTGGCGGGCATGATGAGCGCGAGCAGACCCTGAATGCCCTGCTGGTGGAGATGGATGGCTTCGACCCGAACGCGGATATTATCATCCTGGCGGCGACGAACCGCCCGGACATCCTCGACCCGGCGCTGCTGCGTCCAGGGCGGTTTGACCGCCGGATTGTGGTGGACAACCCGGACGTGGGCGAGCGCGAAGCGATCCTGCAGATCTACGTGAAGGACAAGCCGCTCAACGAAGAAGTCGACGTTAAGGTGTTGGCCAAGCGAACACCGGGCTTCTCCGGCGCCGATATCGAAAACCTGGTGAACGAGGCGGCCTTGCTGGCGGCACGGCGCGACAAGAAGCGCATCGACATGGTCGAGTTTGACGAAGCCGTCGAGCGCGTAATCGCCGGGCCGGCACGGCGCAGTCGGGTCATTCGGGAGCATGAGCGCAGGACGCTGGCCTACCACGAGGCAGGCCATGCGCTGGTCGGTTGCCTGATGCCGGGGTTCGACACGACCTACAAGGTGACGATCCTACCCCGTGGCATGGCCCTGGGCTACACGATCAGCCTGCCCGAGGAGGACCGGTACCTGGTTACGCGGACCGAGATTCTGAACCGCATGACCCAGGCGCTGGGCGGTCGCGCCGCAGAGGAGCTTGTCCTGGGAGAGCTCACGAGTGGGGCTGCGAACGATCTGGAGCGTGTGACCGAAATGGCGCGGCAGATGGTGACCGAGTACGGGATGACCGAAGCCCTTGGGCCGCTAACCTATGGCAAGCGGCACGGGCCGATTTTCCTTGCCCGAGACCTCGCCGAGGAGCGGAACTACAGCGAAGAGGTGGCCCGGGATATCGACGAGGAGATCCGGCGACTGGTAGAGGCCTGCTTCAAGCGAGCGACGGAGCTTCTGGGCGGCGGCCGCGACAAGCTGGATGCGCTGGTGGAGGTACTGCTGGAGAAGGAGACCCTTGACCAGCAAGAGGTAGCGGCGATCGTGGCGACGGGGAAGCTGCCGCCGGAGCCGGAGCCCGACGAGACACCCTCGGAGCCTCCGGCCACTCCGGCGGAGCCTGAGGCGAGCCCGAGGGCGGCCGGCCCTGCGCCGGGCCTGCAGTCGAGCCCCGAGGCGCCATGAGGTAAGCAGATGGTCAGCAGAGACGCCGGCCTTCGGGCCGGCGTCTTTTTGTGACAGGCAGGAATCGGGCTGCTAACGTCGAAGTGGATAGCGTGACCGTTCTGGGGTGGGTGAGGGGCAGCAACAGTCGAGCTACCGGCAGCGGAGGATGCAGCAACGATCGAGAGACTGAGGGGTGTGAGGTCGTGAACCAGACAACTGGAATGGTTCGCGCTATTGAGACCTTGATGGCCGAAGGCAATACCGACGCGGTCACCCGTGCGTGCGACATGATCGAGGAGCGGACGTGCGGAGCAGACGTGCCGCCACGCGCCAGCGACATCCCGCTACTGGCGATACTGGCGACGGCCTGTGAGTTCACAGGAGAGGTAGCTCGTGCGCGGGAGGCGGCGAATCGGTGGGTCCTGGCAGCGCCGCTCGATCCCTACGCACACTACAAGCTTGCGCTGGTGGAGCAGCGGCTGAAGAACTACCCGGAAGCCTCCCGGCGGCTGTATCTGGCAGCGCGTCTGGCCGGTCCGGACGATGATGTGCTGTATGCGGTACGCGATGCACTGGGTGCGCTCGACGTGCTCCAACTCCAGCAGATCATCGCCCTGCGAGAGGTGGACTACGAGTTCCGGCTGCAGCTTCAGTCTACTCCCGAGGCGGCCCTGGAGGCCAAAGGCTTTGCGCTCACGGCCGGGGCCTTCCAGCAGCTCTTGGCCCACCGGGACAACGACCCTGAGTACCCCCTGAACCGGCCCCGGTTGCTTTCCTGAGGTTCGGTCAAGCTGCTTGGGTCCGCAGACGCGGTCCAGGTCTCTCCCCGCAGACATGCTGCCATATCCCCTTCGCGAGACTGAACCATGAGCGAATCTCCCGCGCTGGTATACCTTGGGCTGGGGTCGAATCTCGGGCACCGGGCGGAGCAGCTTGCCCGCGCTGCACTGTGCCTGGCGCTGACGCCCGGGCTGGACCTGGTCAGGCTCTCGCCGGTGTATGAGACGGCACCCTGGGGAGTGCAGGACCAGCCGCCCTTCCTCAACATGGTGATCGCGGTTCGCTCGGCGCTGAGGCCACAGATGCTGCTATCGGTGGTCAAGGAGCTGGAGCGCAGGCTCGGTCGTGTGCCCTCGGAGCGCTGGGGACCGCGAGCCATCGATATCGACCTGTTGAGGTACGGGGGGGAGTCCGTCGACTTGCCGGACCTGCAGCTCCCGCATCCACGGATCTGCGAGCGCCAGTTCGTGCTGGTGCCGCTGGCGGCGATCGCTCCGAGGGTGGAGATATCACCCGGCGTTACGGCTGAGGCGCTGGCCGATTCCGAGGACTCCGAGGTGCGGTTGGTGGGCCCGCTTGCGAAGGCGCTGAGGGGGTCCGGCGGGGTCTGACAAGGGCCTATCGGTTGTGGTATAATCCCGCGACGCAAAATCGCCAGTGGTAGGGAGTGACGTGCTTGTCTGAGCGAATCCTTCGATTGGGACTACCTAAAGGGAGCCTGCAACAGGCGACCCTTGAGATCTTCGAGCACGCGGGCTTCAAGATCAGCGTCGACGAGCGGCAGTATCATCCGGCCGTGGATGACGAGGAGATCTGGAGCGTGCTACTGCGCGCTCAGGAGATGCCTGGGTATGTCGAGCAAGGCATTCTCGACTGCGGGCTCACCGGTCTGGACTGGATCAGGGAGCGCGACGCCGACGTGGTTGAGGTTGCCGATCTGGTCTATGCGAAACGCGGCATGAGGCCCTACAAGTGGGTGCTCGCGGTCCACGAGAGTTCGGACATCAAGGGCCCGGAAGACCTGGGCGGGAAGCGGATCGCCACCGAACTGGTCGGTGTGGCCCGACGCTATCTGGCTGACCATGGCGTGGAAGCCCACGTTGAGTTCTCCTGGGGTGCCACGGAGGCCAAGTGCCCGAGTCTGGTGGATGCCATCATTGAGGGGACCGAGACGGGCAGCACCCTGGTGGCCAACAACCTCAAGATCGTCGATGTGCTCTTCGAGTCAACCACGAAGCTGGTGGCCAACCGGCAGGCGTGGGAAGACCCCTGGAAGCGCTCGAAGATCGAGGACATCGCACTGCTTCTGCGCGGCGCCCTGGCTGCAGAGCAGAAGGTCGGCCTGAAGATGAACGTCGCGGCCGCCGATCTGGAGAAGGTTCTGGGTGTACTGCCGGCGCTGAAGCGGCCGACGGTTTCCCCGCTGGCTGACGGTGACTGGTCGGCTGTGGAGACGGTCGTTGACAGCCGGACGGTCCGTACGCTCATCCCGCAACTGAAGGCCGCGGGTGCCGAGGGCATCATCGAGTACCCTCTGAACAAGGTCATCCCGTAGCAGTCGGCTTCTGAAGACCTGAGCAGGGCGCGGACGGCACTGTCCGCGCCCTCTCTTCTGCTCGGGAAGGTGTGGGGCGCCGGCGTCGGGAATCAACACCCAACTGCTGTTTGCGCGAGGTGATCGGTGCGATGCGGGCGCTGACGGTTGGTGTTGTGCTGCTAGGTTTGTGCTATCAGGCTTCTGCGGGGTTTGACGCCTACCTGTACGTGCGACGCAAGCCCACGGACGCCGCCCTTAGGGCTTCGCAGGAGCTGAAGCTGTACCTGGAGCGGATCACAGGTGCGGCCGTGCCTGTGGTGGCTGAGGGGAAGGACAAGGCTCCCGGCGGCCTGGCGATCCTGGTCGGGGACAGTGACCGGGCGCGGAGCCTGGGCTTTGACAGCACGAAGCTCAAGCCCGAGCAGATCCGGATCAAGTCCGGTGAGGGCTGGCTGGTGGTTCTTGGCTGCGACCGCGGTCCGACCGGCTTCGAGTTGGCGGGGACCCAGTGGGCGGCCTACGAGCTGCTGGAACGCCTTGGGGTGCGCTGGCTCTGGCCGGGGCCCCTCGGCGAAGTCGTGCCGTCGAAGCCGGACCTGGCGATGCCCGACCTGGACGTGGACTATACCCCGCCGATCATCCAGCGCAAAATCCGCGACATCGAGTACCACGAGCGAGTGCAGGCCGGGCTGGACAAGCTGGGCCTTACGCGCGAGCAGTTCGAGGCGGTCCACGCCGAGGGGCCGGCATGGTTTCGGCGTCAGCGACTGGGCACGCAGGGCGAGTACAACTACGGGCATGCCTTCGGACACTGGTGGGACAGCTTCCACGTCCAGCACCCGGATTGGTTCGCGCTTCAGCCCAGCGGCACCCGTGACCAGGGCAACATCGGCGACCGCGCCCGGCTGTGCGTCTCGAACCCCGAGGTCATCGCGCAGGTTGCGGCGGAGGCCTGTGAGAAGCTGGCCACCCACCCCGGTTTGATCTGTGCCTCGATCTCCCCCAACGACGGTGGCAGGGCAACCTTCTGTCTGTGCGAGAAGTGTCGGGCACTGGATCCGCCCGAGGCAACGCCGATTCAGGTGTGGCACCCGACCCAGAAGGACTTCACAATGCCCTCGCTCACGGACCGCTATGTGTGGTTCTACAACCACGTGGCCGAGATAGTGTCCGCCAAGTTCCCGGATCGCTACCTCGGGGCCTACGCCTACAGCGCCTATCGGCTCCCGCCGGTTCGCGAGAAGCTGCATCCGAAGGTGTTCATCGGCTTCGTCGGGCTCAGCTACCTGAACGAAGATGCCCGGCAGCGTGACCTGGCAAGCTGGGATGCCTGGTCGAAGATGGCCCAGCGGTTCTTCCTGCGACCGAATCTGCTGGGCGGTGGGCAGGGGTTCCCGGCCCTGTACCCGCACCGCATGGTCGCCGATCTGAAGCACTGCTTCGAGACCGGCATGACGGTGACCGATTTCGACTGCTGCTACCAACACTGGGCGCTGCAGGGGCTGAACTACTACGTGTTGGCGCGGTTTCTGTGGGACCCGTCGATTGACGTGGACGCGGTGATCGACGACTACTGCCGGGCTGGCTGGGGACCCGCAGCAGGCCCGGTGAAGCAGTATTTCGCTGCCCTGGAGCAGCTGATTGACCGAGTCGCAGCCGATCGCACCGATGCGGGTCGTAAGGAAGCGCCGGACTTGCTGGCACGGTACTACACCGACGAGGTGCTGGGCTCGTGCCAGGCGCTGCTGGATCAGGCACGGGAGCTGGCGAAGGAGAACCCTGCGGCGAAGCAGCGGATCGAGTTCCTGCAGACGGGCCTCACCTACACCCGGCTGAACCGCGACCGGGTGATGGCCCAGGCAGCGATGAAGAGCGGCTCGGGAAGCCGGGAGGCCTATGCGGCGGCCGACAGGGCGCTCGCAGACTGCTACCGGCAGATGGGGATCACTCTATCTGTGAACTCGCCCTGGATGAGGTTCTACGGCTTCTGACGGGTGGACGGAGGGTACGGATTGCGGTATCCTGACAGGGACCAAACTCGAAGAGGTTCCCCCGAAGCTTCATGAAGACCATCATCCTCCTGGCGGGCCATGCAACGCGCATGCGGCCGCTGAGCAGTTACCTCAACAAGGGCATGATTCCGGTGGCAGGTCGCCCGCTGGCGGAGTATGTGGTGCGCAGCCTCGTGCGCCAGGGGTTCAGTGAGTTGGTGTTCGCGGTGACGGCCTTCCCGGAGCAGTTGGAGAACTACTTCGGCGACGGATCCCGTTTTGGTGCGCAGATCGAGTATGTGGCGCGTCCAGAGCCCTCGGGAACAGCCGGCGAAGTGCTGGCGCTGCGGCCGTGCATCCCTGAGGGGGAGAGCTTCCTGGTTCATTACGGCGACATCCTGACCGCCCTGGACCTGCGGGGGATGCGTGAGCTGCACGAAACGACCGGCGCCACAGCCACGGTCGGGCTTGTTACCCAAGTGGAGATCCACGCCGGGGTTGGCGAGGTCAGCGAGGAGGGGCGGCTGGTTGGCTTCGAGGAAAAGCCTCTCGTGGGGCGGCCCTGTCACGCGGCCGTGGACATGTTTGGGCCGGGCGTCTGGAAGTACCTTGCGCCGGGCCTGGACTTTGGCTACCATGTTATCCCAGCGATGCTCGCTGCCGGGGAGAATGTGAGAGGGTTCGTCGATCAGGAGGCGTGGTGGATGGATGTGGGCAGGCTGTCCGATCTCGAGCCTGCCGGCGAGCTGATGGAGAAGGTACGTCGTGAAGGCCAGGGTATCTGAAGTGGCTTTGGAGAGATCCCGGAGGGAGGGCGAGCAGGCGCGAAAGTGGGCACGGCCCTGGAGGGTCGTGTGCCTGCTTGCGCTTGTGTCGGTGACGTGGACCTGCCGGGCGGAGATAGTCGATGACATCCTGAGCCACGTGCCGAGCTCTCCCTACAGCTATGCCGGGATGCTGAACAAGCTGGCCAGCCTGCAGAAGTCGAACCGGATCACGATCACGAGAATCGGCCGGAGTGCGCAGGGACGTGACCTCCTGGCCGTTGCAGTGCATGACCCCGCGACAGTGTTCGGGCAGGGCGCACGGCTGTTTGTCATTGCCCGTCAGCATGGCAACGAGACCTCGGGCACGGAGGCGGCGCTGGCACTGCTGCACCACTTCGCGACTTCCCAGGGCGAACTGGAGCGTAACATTCTGCAGCACTTGACCATCGTGTGCGTGCCGATGGCGAATCCGGACGGTGCCGAAGCAGGACGGCGACGGAATGCCCGGGACGTGGACCTGAACCGCGACTGGGCCTCTCGCTCGCAGCCGGAGACCGCAGCCCTTGAGCAGGCGGTTCGGGCCTGGAAACCGCATGCGGTGATGGACCTGCACGAGCTGCCGCAGAGCGCGCCCAAACCGGCCTACGAAGAGAACTTCATCGAGACGATCGGCTCGGGAGGCGGTATCCCGCAGGCCGTCAGCGATCACACGGTGGGTACAGCGGGCGAGCTTTCCAAGTGGCTCAAAGCGTATGGGTACCGCTCGAATATCTACTACGACGGCCCCTCGCAGTCGCGGAGCCTTTGCCACCGCTGGTTCGGCCTGTACCACAGCATCCCGAGCTTCCTGGTAGAGGTGAAGACGGGTCCGGGTCGCAGCCTCCGCAGTCGCACGGCTGTGCACGTACTCAGTGTGCTGGTCGTGGCGAATCACCTGGCGCACACCTTCGGGACCACGAATCCCGTACTGGTTGCGTCCGCGCCGCCGGCACAGGCCTCTGTACAGCGACCTGCGCAGCGTCCGACGACAACCGGGGGACCGGTATCGGTTGCACTGCGGACCGACCAGGAACTGGGTGAGAGCGCGGGCGGGCCCTTGGAGATCGAGGCGGTCGTAGGTGGCGGCCCGAGCGGCCGCTATGTGCGCTTCTATGTTGATGGCCGGCTGTGGCTCCTGAGCAATTCGGAGCCCTACCGGTGTTCGCTGGATGGCGAGGAGTTTGACGAGGGTGAGCACAGGGTACAAGTAGAGGTCCTGGGGGACAACGGACAGGTGATCGCTCAGACCGAGCGGACCGTCCGAGTTGACGAAAGCATGGTTGCAGGCGAGTAAGGGCTCAGACGAAGCCTTACTGAACTGATTGATCTATCACCGGAACACCCAAGGAGTGAGACATCATGGCACAGGTACAGGAGCTTACCGAGTCCACTTTCGATGCTGAGGTTCTCAAGGCTGAGGCCCCCGTACTGGTGGATTTCTGGGCATCATGGTGCGGCCCGTGCCGCATGGTCGCCCCCGTGGTAGAGGCCATCGCCGAGAATTATGCGGGCAAGGTCAAGGTCGGCAAGGTCAACGTTGATCAGGAGGCCGCTCTGGCGACGAAGTACGGCATCCGCACCATCCCGACGCTGCTCGTGTTCAAGGGCGGTCAGCCGGCAGAGCGCACCGTTGGTGTGCAGAGCGAGGACGCCATCGCGAGCCTGCTGGACAAAGTACTCGCGGGGTAGGTGCACTTGCGGCCAAAGCTGCAGGTTGAACCCAAGGGCGGCGGTCTCGGTCCTGTTCTCGGATCCGGGCTGCCGCCTTTTTCCGTCAGGGGCTCTTTGCGGACGCTGGGAGCAAATCTGCATAAACGGGTGTTATAAGGGATGTCGGAGGAAAGTTGCTCAGAGGACAGCCCGTCGGAGCAGGCGAACCTCAGGACTGAACACCAGGTTGTATGACGGCGTCCTAGTCTGAGATCGCAAGGGCCGTTACCAGGCAGACCGCGGGTGATCGGGCCCGACCCGCAGAAGTCACTGGTGTGAGGCCTCCTGAGGCGCAGAACTCGACGGGTCCACCTGAGGCAATCTACGGGCACAAATCGAATCCTAAGCGCCCATTCATACACCTTGGCCGAAGGCCAGGAGGACAGCAAAAATGCACAGCACTGGATCGCTGGTGAACCGCCATTCGCATATCACGATCATACTGCTCAGCATGATCGTTGGTGCGGTGTTGACGGGGCTCGTGTTGTACTACCCGCGTGCCCATGCGCCGGCTGAGGCGCAGGTCACCGGTGCAGGAGTCGGCCTTGCCAAGCAGCTTGATAGCGTTTTCACAGGGGTTGCCGAACGGACGACCCCTGCGGTTGCCAGCATACGGGTCGAGACGGTGGGCACGGGTGCCGAAGCCGACGAGGAAGGCAACCAGATGGACGTCCCCGTGCCGCCGGGCTTTGAGGAGTTCTTCAAGCAGTTCCGGCAGCGTGGCGACGGTGGTCAGCCACAGGCTCAGCCACGTGGTCACAGTCTCGGTTCGGGGTGGATCTACCGTGACGACGGCTATATCGTGACGAACTCCCACGTCGTCCGCGGGGCGGAGAAGATCACGGTGAAGCTCAATGACCGTCCGAACGACGAGACGGAATACACGGCCAAGCTGATCGGCACCGATCCGAAGACCGAACTCGCTGTCATCAAGGTTGACGTCAACCGCAAGCTGCCGACGCTCAAGCTTGGTAACTCCCAGAACACGAAGGTCGGCCAGTGGGTCATGGCCGTCGGCGCTCCCTTCTCGCTGGAGCAGACGGTCACGGTCGGCGTAGTCAGCGCCAAGGGTCGGTTCCTTCCGGGCCAGAGCCGCTACATCCGCATCGGTGACATTATCCAGACCGACGCGTCGATCAACCCGGGCAACAGCGGTGGTCCGCTTGTCAACCTGGACGGCGAGGTCGTCGGGATCAACGTTGCAATCGTCTCCAGCGGACTGACCCCGGGCAACGTGGGGATCGGCTTTGCTGTGCCGGCCGACACCGCCCGCGGTGTTGTCGAGGACCTGATCCAGAACAAGAAGGTCGCGCGCGGCTACCTGGGTATTGGCATCGGCGACCTTGATGAGCACATGAAGGACTTCTACGGTGCTCCGGACGGCGGTGCCCTCGTCGAGAGCATCAACAAGGATGGCCCTGCCGTTAACAGCGACCTCAAGGTCGACGACGTCATCGTTGCCGTGGATGGCGAGAAGGTTGCCGACACCTGGGAACTGCAGAAGGCAGTCGGCGCCCGGAAGCCGGGTGCAGAGGTATCGCTGAACGTGCTGCGGGACAAGAAGCCACTGGCGGTCAAGACCAAACTCGGTGAGATGCCTGCGAAGATCGCCGGTTTCGAGGAAGCGGCCAACGCTCCCAAGGCTCAGGAGAAGTCGCCCTTGGGCGTCAAGATAGAGAACCTCTCGGCAGAGCTGGCGCAGCGACTGGGCCTCGACCGGAACACCGGCCTCGTGGTGACGAGCGTCGATCCGAACGGACCTTCTGCCAATAAACTCGACCGTGGCGACGTGATCACCCAGATCAACCGGACCAAGGTCAACTCGATTGACGACTTCTCGAAGGCCCTCGATGAGGCGAAGAAGGCCAACATGAAGTACGTGATCGTGGGCTACGACCGGTTCGCCGGTGACGAGTGGATCAGCGGTCGGGAGAGCGTTCTCCCGAAGTGGTAAGACGCTGACCGAAGCCGCCCGGGAGGGGCTAACACCCTCCCGGGATACGAATACGCCGGAGACTGCATCAGCGGTCTCCGGCGTTTTGATTCGTCGGCGTGCGTGAGGCGGAGCTTGCGGTCAGTTCTTGAGGCTGTGCAGTGGCGCAGGGATCCGGCCGCCGCGAGCGATGAAGACCGCACTGTCGAGGGGGCTCACGGGCATGATCGGCGCTCGACCGAGTAGACCGCCGAAGTCGACGCTGTCACCGACAGTCTTGCCCGGCACCGGAATCAGACGAGCAGCCGTGGTCTTGTTGTTGATGACGCCGATTGCCGCCTCATCAGCGATGATGGCGGAGATGGTGGAGGCCGGGGTGTCGCCGGGGATGGCGATCATGTCGAGGCCGACGGAGCAGACAGCGGTCATGGCCTCGAGCTTCTCTATCGAGAGCACGCCCTCTTCCGCGGCCTGGATCATGCCTGCATCCTCGCTGACCGGAATGAAGGCGCCACTGAGACCGCCTGCGTAGGAGGTGGCCATCGTGCCGCCCTTCTTGACGGCATCGTTGAGTAGGGCCAGGGCAGCGGTGCTCCCGGCAGCACCACAGCGTTCGAGCCCCATCTCCTCAAGGATGTGGGCAACGCTGTCGCCGATGACCGGCGTCGGGGCCAAAGAGAGATCGACGATACCGAAGGGCACACCAAGCCGTCGCGAGGCTTCCCTGGCGACAAGCTGACCCATCCGGGTGATTTTGAAGGCGGTCCGCTTGATGGTCTCGGAGACGGTTCCGAGGTCGGCGCCCTTCACATGCTCGAGGGCGCTCTTGACGGCCCCTGGGCCGCTTACCCCGACATTCACCACGCACTCGGGCTCGCCGATTCCGTGGAAGGCACCGGCCATGAAGGGGTTGTCCTCGGCTGCGTTAGCGAAGATAACGAGCTTCGCACAGCCGATTCCGCCCTGGTCAGCAGTACGCTGCGCGGCCTCGACGATAACCTCACCCATCTGCCGGACGGCGTCCATGTTGATGCCGGTGCGGGTCGTCGCCACATTGACGGAGGAGCAGACGCGCTTGGTGGCTGCCAGGGCCTCGGGAATCGACCGCACCAGGACCTCGTCGCCCCGGGTGTAGCCCTTGTGGACGAGGGCCGAGAAGCCGCCGATGAAGTTGACCCCGACGGTGTGGGCCGCCTGGTCGAGGGTGGTGGCGAAGGCGACGTAGTCCTCCTCACCACCGGCAGCGGCAAGCAGAGAGATGGGCGTCACAGAGATGCGCTTGTTGATGATGGGGATGCCGTACTCGGTCTCAATCTCCTCGGCGACCGCGACAAGGTTCTCGGCGCAAGTGGTGATCTTGTCGTAGATGCGCTGCCGCGCTGTCTCGCCGCTCTGGGCTGCGCAGTCGAGAAGGCTGATGCCGAGGGTGATGGTGCGAATGTCGAGACGCTCGGAATGGATCATCCGCAGGGTCTCGTTGATCTCTGAGGTATCGAGAAAGCGCATGGCAGTACTCCTCCGCAAGGGTTGGTGCCACCCCGGTCGGGCAGGGCGAGTTCGCCGCCCTAGACCCGGTGCATGGCCGTGAAGATACCCTCGTGCTGAACACGAATCTGCACGCCCAGTTCCTGGCCGACCGCGTCGAGACGGGTCGAGAGCGCCTTGAGGTCAAGGCTCTCGTCCAGGATCTCGGCGAGCATGATCATGGTGAAGTAGTCCTGGAGGATCGTCTGGCTGATGTCGAGGATGTTCACGTTGCTTTGGGCGAGGACGTTGGTGACTTTGGCGATAATGCCCACGCGGTCCTTGCCCAGGACCGTGATGACGATCTTCATCTTGCACCTCCGCGTCAGTATGCCGTGGCCGGATCACAGCCCGGGCAGGCCGTCAGGCGGTCTCGTCTGCGTCGGTTAGTGGATAGGGAGAGGGAAGGTCCCAACCGGGCCGCCAGAGGTGGTAGGGCCAGGTGTACTGCTCCGGATGGGCCCGGAGGCGGCCCTCCAGCGACTTCATGGTCTGCGCCGTGGTGAGCCACACGTCTCGGTCGCGGTCGCCCGTGTCGGGCAGGCGGATCGGTGGCTCGAGGGCTACCTGATAGCGACCGTCCTGCTCACGGATAGAGTGAGCGGGGATGATTGGGCAGCCGGCGCGCTGAGCCATGAGGGCAGGAGTGTGCCACACGTGGGTCTCACGGCCAAAGAAGGGGACGGTCAGGCCCTGCCCACGAGCGAAACGGTCGGGCATGATGGGCACGAGCTGATTGTGCTTGAGGGCTCGCAGGATGCCCCTGGCACCCTCCGAGATGGGGATGACCGGGAACCCGAGGCGATCGCGGATCTCCAGGATCGTCTTGGCGATGCGCGGGCTTCGGGCTGACCGTGAGAGCGGAACCAGTGGGAAGCCCTCGTACATGAGACGCATGGCGCCCACTTCCCAGTTGCCGAAGTGGCCGGAGAACAGGATCGCGCCCTTGCCGTGCTCCAGGGCCTCCGCGAGGTACTCTCCGCCGGTGATGTAGGTCACCTCAGAGAGCTCCTCCTTGGACATCGAGGTCATCCGCAGGGCTTCCATGAAGAGCATGACCAGGTGCTGGAAGCAGCCGCAGATGACTTGGTCGAGTTCGTCGTGGGAGAGTTCGTCGCCGAAGGCGAAACCCAACTGGCGGGCTGCATCGCGGCGGTGGCGCCTGTCGATGCGGTAGCCGAAGCGTCCGAGCTTGCGGGCGTAGTCCTGCATCTGCGGCCAGGAACGCTTCGCAGCGGCCCGCTCGAGTCGATGGATCACGTAAGGACCGAAGGCGCCCCGGACCTTGCGGCGAAGGTCGGCGGTGTTGATGAGCTTCAACGCGTCAAACCTCTTCTGCTTCCTGCCCCCGTCAGCGTGCCTGGGGCAAGGTGGCGCGGCCAGGCGGTTCCAGGGAAGGCGCGTCTACGAACCGGCGCCGTCAGCAAGCACCAGCCGGCATGGGAATAGGTACGGCTCACAGATGGATCAAGCCGGGACGCCCAGAGTCTGCGAGCGTCCCGGCTATTGTAGCAGATTGGTCGCCAACCGGTCTCGGGCTAGCGCGGGGCATAGCCCCACATGTTCGAGGAGAAGTCGAGCTGGACGCTGATCTTCGTCCCGGCCTCGCTGATGGCCTGGTACTCCTCATCAGTTAGCTTCCAGCCGACGCCACCCAGGTTGCCCTCGACCTGCTGCGGGGTACGGGCACCGACGATCGGTGCGGTGATCCCCGGCGTCTGAAGCATCCAGGCGATAGCAGTCTGGGCAAGGGTCTTGTCTTGGGCCCTGGCGATCGGCTCGATCACGTCGCGAACTGCCTGCACGCACTGCTCGAAGATGCCCTCGGCGAAGAGCTTGCTGTGCGAGCGGATGTCGGCGGGGATCGTCGACCGGTCCTGGAACTTGCCGGTCAGGAGGCCCTGCGCCAGCGGGCTGTACGGGATCACGGCGATGCCGTTCTCGCGGCAGAAGGGCAGGACGTCCGCATCGTACTGCCGCCAGAAGACGTTGTAGGGCGGCTGGCAGGTGTCGATCTTCGCCGTCGCGACGGCTTGCTGCATCTGCTCGAGCGAGAAGTTGGACACGCCCACGAAGCGCACTTTCCCGGCCTTGCGGATCTCGTCCATGGCGCCGATGGTGTCGGCGATGGGGATTCGGGGGCTGGGGTAGTGGACCTGGTACAGGTCGATGTAGTCGATGCCCATGCGTTCCAGGCAGGCGTCGATGCCCTTGAGGATGCCGTCGGGAGCAGCGCCGATCTTGCTGGCGATCAGGACCTTGTCACGGCGGTCCTTGACGGCATTCCCGACGATCTGCTCGGAGTAGCCCTTCCCGTAGCCAACGGCGGTATCGATCATGTTGATGCCGGCGTCAAGGGCGGCGTGGATCGCTGCGACGGACTCGCTATCCTTGACGTCGGTCCAGCTATCTTGGCCGAACTGCCAGGCGCCGAGGATGATCTCGGAAACCTGGGCGCCCGTAGTGCCCAGTTCACGGTACAGCATGGTTGACGTCCTCCCTTGCGTTCGGCTTCCCAGTGACTGTCAGCGGAGACTACCGCTGGACGCGTCCGCTGCCGCCACCCTTGAGAAGCGCCTTGACCTCGTCTGCGGTGACCTGGTTGACGTCGCCGACGATGGTGTGCTTGAGGCAGCTTGCGGCCACGGCGAAGTCGATGGATTCCTGCGGTCCCAGGCCGTTGATGAGCCCGTAGATGAGGCCGGAGGAGAAGCTGTCGCCGCCGCCCACGCGGTCGACGATGGGCAGGATGTTATACTCCGGGCCCTGATACATCTCGCCACCTGAGTAGAACACTCCGCTCCAGGTGTTGTGGGAGGCCGAGAGGCTGCCGCGGAGGGTGATTGCCACCTGCTTGAGGTTCGGGAACCTGGCGATCAGTTGCTCTGCGACGGAGCGGTAGAGCGCCGCCTCCACCTTGCCGGCTTCAACATCAATACCCTCGGCGGTGATCCCGAAGACCTTGTCGGCGTCCTCTTCGTTGCCAATGGCGACGTCGCAATGCTTGACCAGTTCGGGCATGACCTCGGAGGCCGTCTTGCCCCACTTCCACAGGTTCTTGCGGAAGTTCAGGTCGCAGGAAACGGTGAGGCCCTTGGCCTTGGCGGCCTCGATGCCCTCCAGGCAGACGTCGGCCGCGCCCTCACTGATGGCCGGGGTGATGCCGGTCCAGTGGAACCAGTCGGCACCGTCGAAGGCGGCGTCCCAGTTGATGTCGCCGCGCTTGACCTCGGCGATGGAGGCCCCTGCGCGGTCGTAGATGACCTTGGAGGGCCGCTGCACAGCGCCGGCCTCGAGGAAGTAGATGCCCAGGCGGTTGCCCTGCCAAGCGATGTGGCGGGTGTCGACGCCGAACTGCCGCAGGGAGTTCTCGCAGGCCCGTCCGAGGTCGTTCTTGGGCAGGGCGGTCACGTAGCGGGTGTCCACGCCGAAGTTCGCAAGGCCAACGGCCACGTTCGCCTCGCCACCACCGTAGACCACCTCAAAGCTGGTGGCCTGAGTGAAGCGGAGGAATTCTGGCGGCTTGAGCCGCATCATGATCTCGCCAAAAGTGACAGCGGTCGGCATCGGTCATCTCTCCCAGTCAAGTTTTCTGGGGCACCGGGTGGTGCAACCACGCTGCCCGGTGCCCGGTTGATTGTCGATTGTGCCTCGAAGACACCTCAGGCGGGGCTCCAGGCCCCTTTCCCCGGAGGTTTCGCCGTAGGCACCCGTGACTCCTCCGGACTGGGCCTGTTGGGGTCCTAAGCCTGGCGGCGGAGCACTTCGAGGGCGAGCTGCGAAGCCCGCTGTCCAGAGAGGAACATCCCGCCGAAGATCGCGCCCATGCGGTGCGAAGCAAAGACGGCGTTCGCGGCCATGCCACACACGATCAGGCCGGGGTAGACCTCCTGGGTGTTCGGAACGAGGGCAGCCTCACCGTGTGCCGCCCACATCGGTCGCTCTCCGGGCACGGCCTCGGCGCCGGTGCAGAGCCTGGCTCCCGGGATCTTCGCCAGCACGCGTCGGGTGACTTCGGATGGGTGGCCGGTAGCGTCGATGACCACCTTCGCCTCGAGAGCGAGCGGGTCGACGTGAAGCCCGGCCTTCTCGACGGCACCCCAGTTGACGACTACACCGGCCACACGGTCGTCCTCGCGAACGACGACATCCTCCACGGCGATTCCGACCCAGATACGAGCCCCGGCGTCGATGGCGGCAGCAGTGAACTTGCTGACCGTCTCGACGGAATCGGCGGTGTACAGGCCCTCCGCGTGGGAGGCAAGGTGAACACCGACACCCTCAAGGATCGGGCGCGCGTCCTCCTGCAAGACGATGCGCGGCATGAGCATGCCGCCGCCCCACATCCCGCCGCCGACATGAAGATTGCGCTCGAAGACGCCGACCTTGAGGCCTTCGCGGGCCAGAAGGGCTGCGGCGTAGATGCCGGAAGGACCGGCACCTGCAACCGCCACGTCCAACTCGAGGCAGTCCTGGAAGTCCTGAGCGAAGGTGCTGACGATGAGCTTGCTGATGGTTGTTTCTTGGATCTGAGCCATGGTTCGCTACCTCCCTAGAGCACGGCAGCGAAAAGGCCGCCGCGCTGTCTGGGAAAGCACACAGCCGGCGGCCGACATGGCGGCCCGTCGTCTGTCGCTTCCCTACGCCGGCATTAACCGGATCAGGTTCGTGGGGTCTGCGGCTTACGCCGCACTCTCAGCTCCGGGGAGCTCCCCCAGCGACATCTGCGGGCATTCTACCGCTAACCGTCGGCTGAGTCCAGCGAAGGGGATCGGGCAGCAAGGAGGAGGATCAGGGCACAGGCAGAGCCCCGAGAAGGCCCTAGAGCAGGCGCGCGAGCCACAAGATGAGCGGGGCAAGGAAGATGCCGGTGACGTTGGTGGTCAGAAAGAGAGCACCGGCCAGACGCTCATTGAGGTGGAAGACCTGCGCGAGCAGCACGGACATGATCGCCGAGGGAGTGGCGGCCATGATGAAGCAGACGCAAAGCAGGCTGTGATCGGCGAGAGCCCAGTAGCCAAAGGGGATGGCCAGGAGCAGACCGAGAGTCGGGGACACGAGGTACTTGAGAGCGTGCAGGATGACGCACTCGCGCCAGTATACGCGGACGGCAGACAGATGCAGGCCCAGTCCGATCGCGAAGAGGAAGGCTGCGGTACTGGCCGGCATGGTGAGGTCGATGAGGAAAGCAGAGGACGACGGAGCCGGGACGTGGAGCCAGTTGAGGGTCAGTCCGGCAAGAATGCTGAGGGTCGGGTTGCGGGATTGCGGGTCCGTGAACTGGCGCGCAAGGACCTTGAGGATGCCCTGCCCGGCCTCGGCGGAGTAGCACCGGGCCACGTAGAAGCCGAAGGTGAAGAGCATCGGCATGAAGGAGATGCAGTAGACCGAGCCGAGGGCCGCGCCCTGAGCGCCGAGAGCCACGAAAGTGAGGAAAGTACCGTAGGTGAAGCCCTGGTTCGAGAAGATCGCAGCGGTCGTGAAGGAGCCTGTATCGGAGCGGTCAAGGCGCAGGAGACGCGAAACCAGTGCTCCGATGGGCCACATTGCGACGATGAGAACCACACTATAGACGGGCAGAGCCAGGGCGCGCCAGTCAGGGGTCTTCATGCTCCAGAGAGCGAGGAACATGACGACCGGCTGGGCCCAGACAAGGGTAAAGCGGTTGATGGCAGGTGACCAACCGGGCTTGGAGCGCCCGGTTCTGCGCAGGCAGTACCCGGCAAAGAGACCGCCACTGATGACGGTCATGGTCCGTACGGTGTCGATGAGCAGCTTCTGGTCCACGCGCGGAGCTCTCCCAGCAAGGGACAAGGCAAAACCGCGGCGCACAACCCAAAGCGCCGCGGCAGAAGGTTACCCAAGTGGGAAAGTATAGGCCAGGTCGGACCCGGACGGCAAGGTCGAAAGCTCGGCACGGACCAGCGCTCAACGCACAGACAGGAGGCAGACGGCCTCGGCGGCAATACCCTCCTCGCGACCGACGAATCCCAGACGCTCGGTAGTGGTGGCCTTGACGCTGACCTGCGAGACCTCGACCTGGAGCGCCCGGGCAAGGTTCTCGCGCATCTGGGGAATGTGCGGTGCGAGCTTTGGACGCTGGGCCAGGACGGTGGCATCGACGTTGACGATCTCGAAGCCCAGGGAGCGAATATGGTCGGCAACCCGGCGGCACAGAAGGGCGCTGTCGATGCCCTTGTAGGCGGGATCGGTGTCCGGGAAGAGCTTGCCGATGTCTCCGGCGGCCGCCGCGCCGAGAAGAGCGTCGCAGATCGCGTGGAGCAGCACGTCGGCGTCGGAATGGCCGGCGAGACCGGTCGGATGCGGAAGATGGACGCCACCCAGGATCAGCTTGCGCCCCTCGACGAGAGCATGGACATCGTAACCGTGCCCCACGCGGAGGGGGAAGGCATCAGGGCGTTCCGTCGACATGGCAACCTCCGGTGAAGAGGCGTGAGATGACGCGGCCTGGTCGGGCCTGGAGGCTGTCGGGGCCTGACCTCGGCGGGACAGGAGCGTCTCGGCGAGGTGGAGGTCGTCGACCGTGGTCACCTTGAGGTTGGTGGGCTGGCTGGGGCAGATGAACACCGGCAAGCCGCAGCGCTCGACGACGGAGGCGTCGTCAGTGACCTCCCAACCCTCCTGCCTGGCTTGCTGGTAGCAGTCGACCAGGAGCTGGTAGCGGAAGGTCTGCGGGGTCTGGGCTCTCCAGAGGGTGGCGCGGTCCGGAGTGTCGAGGATGAGGCCCTCGGGAGAGACGACCTTCACGGTGTCGGTGACCTGCGCAGCGGCGACACAGGCTCCCGAGGCCTGGGCCAGGACGATGGAAGTGCGGATTGTCTCCTCGTCGATGAGCGGGCGCGCACCGTCATGGATGGCAAGAACCTCGGGCGGGTTGTGGGCCAGGGCCTCGAGGCCGGCCCAGACGGTGTCCTGACGCCGTGCACCACCGGCGAGGAGAGTCAGTGGCTTGGTGAGGCCGGCCTGCTCGCAGAGGTCGCGGGCGAGGTCAAGGTAGTCGGCGCTCACAGCGAGGAGTAGACGTGAGACAGCATCGGAGCGGTCATAGGCACGGAGGGCCCAAAGGAAGAGTGGCGACCCCGCCAGGTCCACGAAGACCTTGGGGAGGTCGCCACCGAAACGCGTGCCCATACCCGCCGCCACAACAAGCGCGGCAGCGTCGGTCATCTTCGCTCTCGTTTCTTGCGTCCGTTACCGGCGGCAACGGCGGCGCAGTTCTCGCCACCGAGGTCTGAGAAGATCATCTTGCCGGCGGTCGTCTGCAGCACGCTGGTGACGCAGACGGGGACAAGCTGCCCGAGGTGCTCGGAGCCGCCTTCGACGACGACCATCGTGCCGTCATCGAGATAGGCGATGCCCTGCCCCGGCTCCTTGCCCTCCTTGACCACGGTGACGGTCAGGCTCTCGCCGGGTAGGAAGACCGGCTTCATGGCATTGGCCAGTTCGTTGACGTTCAGAACCGGGACGTTTTTGAGCTTCGCGATTTCGTTGACCGAGTAGTCATTGGTAACGACCGTCGCGCCGACGAGGTCGGCAAGGCTGACGAGGCGCTGGTCGACCTCCTCGTTCTGGTCGAGAGCCTTGGGGTAGTCTTCGAAGACGCTGGTCTCGACGGAAGGTGTCTCCTTGAGACGGTTGAGCATATCCAGGCCGCGGCGTCCACGAGCGCGCTTGAGGCCGTCCGCGGAGCTGGCAATGTGCCGGAGTTCCTGGAGGACGAAGCCCGGGATCAGGATCGAGCCCTCGAGGAAGCCGGTCTGAGCGATGTCGGCGACTCTGCCATCAATGATGATGTTGGTGTCGAGCATCTTGGGCCTGGAACTGCCACCATTGACCGGCCCGTGGGCGCGCCCCGGGGCAAGGCCGGGGAAGACGAAGACGATCTGCTCCTTGGCACTCATTGCGAAACCGATGCCCAGGATGATTCCGACGACGCAGGCGAAGATGCGGATCGGGACACCGATACCCTCGACGTTGGCAACGGGGGTTGTGAATAGGATTGCGACGGCCAGGCCGATGAGCAGCCCGATGACGGCGGTGATCTTGTCGAGCAGGGGTACGGTCTCCATGTTGTTGACCCAGGAGATCAACTTGCGGAAGGAGACAAGCCCGAACAGAAAACCAATCAGACCTCCTACGCAGTTAAAGCCGATGCGGAACATGATGTCGCTTGTCGGGGCGCCCTCGGGAGCAGGGATCATACGGATGACGACGGTGGCGCCGTAGTTGGCAAGGATTGCCCCGACGAGGGCCATCGCGGCGGCGAACAACGACCAGAGACCCCTCAGAATGAGCAACGTTCATCACCTACCGGTGGTGGCGGGCAGGACGCGGGAACAGGCGACCTGTCCAGGGATGTGGAGGAATAGTCTTCGTGTGCTGGTATATGGGTAAAATTGTGACATACGCCTGACGGCAAGAACATCCTCGCTATGATACACATCCACCTAGAACACTGCAAGGAGCCACCAGGTGCCATTTAGATTGGCAGGCCTTACTGATGTGAAGCGGCAAAGGTTGGGGATAGGTTCCCGGGAGCACAGGGCGGGGATCGACCGGCAGTCGAGGGATGAGGCCGGAAAGGGAATTGATGAAGGCAGGTGAGTTGTTGCAGCGGCTTGCAGCCATCAAGCCCAGACGCCCCTCGAGACGGTACGGACGGCATGCGCGGCTAGTGACCTGGCCCTGCACAGTGTTTCAAAGGTACCTACTACCCACCCTCCATGTTCTTCAAACCTCCGCTATGGCCACATCCGCTTGCTTCGCACCCAGGAGCGGTGCTGCCGAGTGTCATACGTGAGAAGGTGGGCGGCAGCGAGAGGGAATCGGCGCGCGAGTGCGAACTTGTTCACCGGTGAGGGAGGCCACTGGCCCCGGGGTCGAAGGCAGCGGCAGCAGGAACAGCGGATCGGAGACCCCAGCCCCCGGAGGGCGCAAGATGCAGATCGAGATCGTGACCCTGAGCGGAACTGAACGCGAGATGGGGAGGCAGCACGGAGAGGCCTTCGCGGCCGGAGTCCGGGCGATGTGCGAGATCCGGAGGAGGCTGATCCTGGATAGAACACCCCAGCACACGCGGCAGAGCCTGCTGGGGCTGACGGCCGAGCCCCTGGCGATGCTCCAGGCGATGCTGCCGGAGGTGTATGCGGAGTTCTCGGGGATTGCGGAGGGGGCAGGAGTGTCGGAATCCGAGCTGTTCGTCGGGAATGGGTACACGGATGTGGTGGACCTGGCAGCCGCCAGCGCTCCCCGTCCGGAGGAGTGCACCTGCTTCGGGGTCACGGGCATCGGTGCGCGCGATGGCAGGAACTACGTGGGCCAGACCTGGGACATGCACGACAGCGCGCTGGACTACGTGGTTGCCTTCGAGCGTCGGCCGGTGAAGGGGCCGAAGACGGTGACGCTGACGACCATGGGGTGCCTGTCGCTGATCGGGATGAACCAAGCCGGGGTCGCGGTCGGGAACAACAACCTGGTGCCGGTGGATGCGCGACCGGGGCTGATGTACCTGTCGCTGATCCACGGGGCCCTGGCGCAGCGGGACGCGGCAGCGGCCTTTGAGCTGATCTGCGAGGCGGAGCGGATGTCCGGACATCATTACTATATGGGCGACGCCGAGGGCGGAGTGCGAGCTGTGGAGACCACGGGACGGCGGCATGCGGAACTGGGACCTGACCGCCGGGGGGTCTACGCCCACGCGAACCACTATGTGGCGCCGGAGCTGAGCGGCCTGGAGATGGTTCACCCGCTAACAGGGAGCAGGGCTCGCGAAGACCGGATGCGCGCCTTGCTGACCGAGAGGGCGGGTGACCTGGAGGCAGAGGGCCTGATGGGGCTGCTGGCCGACCACGAAGGACCGATCTGCCGGCACCCGCGAGGCGACGGCTCGACCTGTGGTGCCGTGATCATGTCACCACAGGAGCGACGGATGTGGTTGCTGAAGGGGAGGCCGTGCGAGGGCGGTTTCGTGGAGCTCTCGCTCTAGCGGCGAGAGCTGTGCGGCCCAAGATGCGAAGGGCTGGATGGACTGCTCGCGATGGCGCGAGGATGTGCAGGACACGGGATAGGCTGGAGGCCCAAGATGAACCGGACACAGTGGACGATGGCGCTGCTGGTACTGGTGATGGGGACTGCCTTCGGGCAAGGGCGGCAGGAGCTGAGTCTTTCGGGCGAGTGGGAGTATGTGAAGGTGGCGGATCTCACGACTCCGCCGGCAGAGGGCTGGACTGCGATCCATGTGCCCGGGATGCTCAGCGGGATGGACTACGAGCGTGCCTGGTTCCGGCGAGACTTCGGCATCCCGGAAAGCATGCGGGGTATGCGGGTTGTGCTGCATTTCGGGGGCGTGAAGTACAACAGCGTGGTGCGAGTCAATGGGCAGAAGGTTGGAGGGTGTTTTGGCGGCTATGACCCCTTCGACGTGGACATCACGGCGGTGGCGCGTTTCGGCGAGGCGAACCGGCTGGAACTGGGCTGCTGTGACTGGACCGGCATCTTCAGCGACCGCGAGACGAGCTTCGCGGTGACCCAGACCAGGGCGGTAGATGCGCGGTCGATCCCCAGGGACAAGATACTGGCACCGATCGGCGGCCTGTGGAACCTCTACGGTCCGTGGGATGACGTGAAGCTGCGGGCCCATCCGGCTTTGTACGTGAGTGACCTCTTTATCAAACCCTCCTGGCGCAAGAAGACGTTGCGGGTTGAGTACACGATCAAGAACCTGACGGAGAAGGCAGAAGAGGTGACCCTGGGAGCGGTCGTGGAGGACCAGGGCGCTGAAGGACCGCCCCTTGGGCCACAGAAGGTCAGTGTCCCGGCCGGCCAGGAGGTTGCGGTGGTGCAGGAGGTGCCCTGGAGCACCCCGCGTTGCTGGTCGCCGGAGGACCCGTACCTGTACTACCTGCGAACCAGGCTCAGCCGGGGCACGGAGGTACTGGATGAGCTGCGTACGCGGTTCGGGTTCCGGGAGTTCTGGGTCGAAGGACGGTACTTCTACCTGAACGGATCCAGGATCAACTTGCTGGCTACGTCGTGGTGGCCGCCGAGGGAGGCCGTGGACAAGGAGTACATCCGCGGGCAGATCGCGGCGATCAAGGGAGCCCACTGCGTGATCTTCCGCACCCATACGCAGCCGTGGCCGGAGATCTGGTATGAGACGGCGGACGAGGAAGGGCTGATGATGATCCCGGAGGGCGCCGTGTGGAACGATGACGCGGCTTACCGGGTGAACGATCCGGTGTTCTGGAGCAACTACGCTGCGCACCTCAAGGCAATGGTGAATCGGGAAAAGAACCGGCCCTCCGTGGTGATGTACAGCCTGGAGAACGAGTTCTACGGCGGTCGGGTCAACGACGATTCGCCGGCGAAAGCGGAACTGGTAAAGCTGGGCGAGATGGTGCGGCAGTTGGACCCGACACGGCCCTTCATGTATGAGTCGGATGGGGACCCGGGAGGCGTGGCCGATGTGGTTGGGATCCACTATCCGCACGAGTACCCGCAGTTCACCACGTGGCCGAACACGGCCTACTGGATGGACGGGCCGAAAGCCGGTGGCAGTCTGTTCACCAATGGCGCCCCCTCCTGGCAGTGGGACCGCAAGAAGCCGGTGTACGTGGGCGAGTTCCTCTGGGTGCCCTCGTCGGACCCCTCGTGGCACACGGTGTTCTTCGGTGATGACGCGTACCTGGACTACACCGGGTACCGCGTGCGGGCCAAGGGGGAGTCGTGGCGGATGGCGATTCAGGCCTACCGGCACTATGAGGTCGGTGGCATCTCGCCCTGGACGATGGTGGAGGGCGGGTCACTGGACGAGACCAGGAACGCCATGTACGCCGCGCAGAAGTACGCGATGCAGCCGGTGGCGGCCTACGTCCGGGAGTATGACCACAACTTCTACGCCGGGGAGGAGATCACGCGGACGCTGGAGGTGTACAACGACCAGTTGAGCCCGGCGAACCTGGTGGTGCAGTGGACGCTGCTGGAGGGAGACCGGGAGCTGCACCGGGGTGAGAAGAACCTGTCGATGGAGCCCGGCGAGCGGCGTGAGATCGAGATCGCGGAGACGATGCCGCTGGTTCTTGAGCGTAGTGAGGTGACACTACGTGTCAGGGTGATGAAGGCTGCGGAGACGGTATTCGAGGACACGAAGGCCTACTCGGTGTTCCCGCCACTCAAGCTGACCGCGCCGGCCGGAGTGCAGATTGGCGTCTACGACCCGAACGGGGCGACGCAGGGGACCCTCGAGCGGCTGTCCGTGCCGACGGTGAAGGTGGATGACCTGAAGGCGATTCCGGCAGGGGTGCAGGTGGTGGTGATCGGCCGCGGTGCGCTGCAGCCGGAGAAAGCCGGCATGCCGGTGATTGGGGAAGGCGGCGAAGGTGGCCCGCTGGTGGATTGGGTGCGCCGGGGAGGCCGGGTGCTGGTGCTGGAGCAGTCCGAGTACCCGCGGGGGATGATTCCGGCCAGCCTCCTGAAGCAGGACTCGACGATGACCTTCGCGCAACTGCCCGGTCATCCGCTGCTCAAGGGCATCCAGGCGACCGACCTGAAGTGGTGGCGAAGGGACAATATGGTGACCGAGGGCGAGCCCCTGCGGCCACGAACCGGGGCATGGCGCGCTGTGGTGGTCTCGGGCAGCCAGGCAGGGCTGTCGCACGCACCGCTTCTGGAGCTGCCGATTGGGCAAGGAACAATGGTGCTGTCGCAACTGAAGGTCGCGGGGAAGCTGGGTGTTGAGCCGGTGGCCGGGATGCTGTTGCAGAACGCGCTGGGCTATCTGGCCGGATATGCCGGAAAGCCGAATCGGACGGCGCTGTATTGCCCGTCGGCGGTGACGAAGGACTACCTGGAGGGCCTGGGACTGGTGTACGCGGATATCACGCAGGCACCGGGGAAGTGTGACTGGGCTGCTACGGACCTGTTGGTGGCCTGTGGGCCGCTGGAAGGGCTGGTCAAGGAGGCTGAGACGGTCCAGCAGATCGTCGCGCTCCTGGAACGGGGCGGAACGGTGCTGCTGCACGGGGTCACTGCGCAGGATATGGTGGACCTCGCGCCGGTGGCGGGTGACCAGATACGGCTTGTGCCCTATCAGGGCTCTGTGGTGAGGATGCCGGGGGCACACGCGCTGTCGGAGAGCCTCACCAACGAGGACCTGTATTGGCTCGGGCCGCAGACAGCGGCGAATAGCTGGGCAACGCGGCCGAGAGCAGGGGACATGGCAGACTTCGTGGTGGCGAAGACACTGAGTGGGACGAGGGTTGGTGAGTACCAGCACGGGCAGATGACGGTGGCGGGAACGTACTCCTCCGACCGGGAGAACTGGGCGTCGCTAGCGACGAGTGGCTCGACGGCGACGGCGAAGGTGGAGATCCCTGCGGAGGGGATGTATGTGATCGGCGTGCAGGCGGGTGGGACACCGACGCTGGGGATCTGGCCTGCCGGTGACGTGCTCGTGGACGGGCGGCTTCTGGGGGCGTTCCAGTGCCAGAAGGGCGAGTTGGATACCTACACGGTATCAGGGAAGCTGACGGCCGGGAGTCATGAGGTGGCAGTGCGGTTCACGAACGATGCCTCGCGGCCTCCGCTGGAGGACCGGAACATGTTCGTGGGTGGGATCGTGATTGCGGAAGATAACGCGGCCGGTGGAGTGGCGCTGCTGACCCAGCCCGGGGCACTCGCAGTGGTCCAGCGCGGGCAGGGGCGAGTAGTGCTTGACGAGGTGAACTGGGACAAGACCGACAGCAACGCGGAGAAGGCCTCGCGGTACATCTCGGGGCTTCTCACCGGCCTGGGTGCGTCGCTTGAGGCGACGAAGGCAGCAGTGATCCCGGTCAACCAATGGGAGCACGCGCCGGGGATGAACTGGTACCGGTCGGAACCGGGATGGGCGTACCTGGGTGACCGAGGATGGATAGCGGGGAAGGTGGAGTGCGCGCGGGCCGGGCGCTACCAGTTGCGCCTGGTGGGGAGAGGGACGCCTGCAGCAGGGCAGTACCCGGTGGTGGAAGAGAGCATCGACGGGAAGCTTGTGGGGCAGGTGGAGGTGGCCGGGCAGTCGACGCGGGGCTACCCGCTGAGTGTGGAACTGCCGAAGGGCACCGTCGAGATAAGGCTGGAGTTTGTGAATGACCTGAACGTGGAGGGTGAGGACCGGAATCTGTGGATTGAGCGGCTGGAGGCGGTAGCAGAATAGCAGGAAGCCGGCAACTGGAGCGAAGAACAAGGAAACCTGCGAGAAAGGTATAATGTAACTGAACAGCAGCCTGCCTGGGTCGTGAGGTGGCGGTTCCGCTGGGTGCCGGGAGATAGCGGGAGGGGATGACCCTTGCCGTCGCGTGACCCGACGACTCTTGCGCTGGAGGCACGGCGAGCACGAGGAGTGCAGGTCGGTATTGCACTGGTTGTGCTGGTGGTCGTTCTGCGTTTCACCCCCCTGACGAGCAACCTCTTCCTTTTCTCTGTGATCGAGAATCTGGCGTACGACAGCACCTTTGACCGGGCGCAACCTCAGCCCCCGGTCGACCTTGTAATTGTGGCGGTTGATGACCGTTCGCTGGCCGAGATGGGGCGATTTCAGGACTGGCACCGGGACGTATATGCGAACTTGGTGGACAGACTCCTGAGCGCGAAGGTAGTGGCCTTCGACCTCTTGTTTCCTGAACCCGACGCGGGCCCAGGGATGAGTGCGTCGAAGAGCGATGAGAGGTTTGCAGCGGCGATGCGCAAACACGGGAGAGTGGTTCTCGCAGCGCACTGGGAGGAGGGAGGCGGCCAATCCGGGCGATCCGGAGCGGGCGATCGGGAACGGTTGCAGCTTCCGACCCGAAGGCTGGCTGAGGCTGCAGCGGGAGTTGGGTACGTGGACCTGACGCCCGATGGTGACGGGGTGTACCGGCGGTTCAGCCCGCAAAGGGTGGATGCGGAGGGGCAAGCGCGGGAGCACTTCGGGGTCGTGATTGCGAGGCTGGCCGGGGCCAGGGCGGAGGCCGGAAAGGGCGGCACTGATCGGCTCATCAACTACTGCGGACCGCAGGGAACGGTTCGTCGGGTGAGCCTGGTAGAGGTGCTGAAGGATCCGAAAGTGGCGGAAAGCCTGGCCGGGAAGATCGTGATTGTGGGAGCGACGGCGCCGGGGCTGTATGACATCCGACCGGCGCCCTACCGGAGCACGGGCAGGCTGTTCTATGGCGTGGACATGAACGCGAATATTGTGAATACGCTCACGGGGCCCGGCCGGCTGGTGGATCGGACCGGTTCGTGGCTGTGGGCAGCCTATGCGGTGCTGGTCGGGACACTGGTGACCCTGGTGGTGTGGAGGGCCGAGGAGACGGTGGCGGCGACGCTGAGCATCCTGGTGGTGCTGGCGCTGGCGGTGCCCTCGTTCCCTGTGGCGCTGCGGTACCTGGGGCAGGTGGTTCCCTATGGGGCGATTCTCGGCGCGGCTGTGGTGCCGCTGGTGCTGGGGCTGCCGGAGCGGCTGACGGCGGAGAGACGGCTGATTCAGCGGCAGTTCGGGGCCTATGTGTCGCCGGAGGTGCTGCGGGGGCTGATGAGTGAGCCGGAGACGCTGCGGAGTAGTCAGCGTCAGCAGGTGACGCTGCTTTTCGCGGACGTGCGCGGCTCGACGACGCTGGCCGAGCAGACGTCGCCGGAAGTGTGGGTCGCGCAGCTCAATGAGTATCTGACGCAGATGAGTCGGGCGATCTTCACCTACGATGGGTATCTGGACAAGTTCATGGGGGACGGGATCATGGCTGTGTGGAATGCCTTCGGGACGCAGGAGGGCAGTCACGCTGAGTTGGCGGTCCGAGCCGGGCTACAGATGCTGCAGCGGCTGGAGGTGCTGAATCGGGCCTGGGCCTCGCGCGAAGGCCGGGCACAGCTTCGGATTGGGATCGGGATTCACAGCGGGGAGGCAGTGGTGGGGAACGTGGGGTCAGAAGACCGGACGCAGTACACGGCGATCGGGGATACGGTGAACACGGCCTCGCGGATCGAGGAGATGACGAAGGAGTACGGCGTGGCCTTCGTGGTGAGCGAGGCGACAGCGAAGCTGGTCGGGGAGCAAGTGACGCTGCGCGAGCTGGGGAGAGCCCCTGTGCGAGGCAGATCGGAAGGAGTGGGTGTGTACGAGGTGGTCGGGCCGGGGAAGGCAACGACACCTCACTCCCCGGCCCTCTCTCCACGACACGGCAACGGCACCTCACGCCCTTTGTCCCCCTCTCCACGCGGTGGCGAGGGGGAAGGCAAAGGCAACGGATGACGGCAACGGCAACGGATGACGGCAACGGCACCTCACTCCCCGGCCCTCTTTTCATGCGGCGGCGAGGGGGAACGGCGAAGGCAACGGCACCTCACCCCGGCCCTCTCCCGAGGGGAGAGGGAGAAAGGCAGAGGCACCTCACCCCCTGCCTTCGGCGTCCCCCTCAATGAAATGGCCTGTCAAGAGGCCGGGGCGAGAGGATGTGTCGTTAGCCTTGAGTCGTGCCTCCGTTGCCCTTGGCCATGTATATAACATGGCCAAGGTGTGTGCTGTCGGAGGTCTGCTGTTACGGGTCTGCCGGCTGTTGTCCGCGATCTGCCCTCGCCTGGTTACGGTCTGCCGTCGCCGTGTGCTGTGCCCTTGGCCTGCGTGATGGAGGCTTTCTCATCCCTCAATGGGTGCCGACGTCGCACAGGTTAACTTCGTAGACTGCCGGCTCCTAAACCTCTCCCGATCTCAGCGTCAGACGAGGGGAATCCGAGGACACCGGCAAACCGAAGCTCACGCAAAACGGCCGGTACAGCACAGCTCGCAGGGCCCGGCTCAGGCAGCCGCAGTGCGGCTCAGGCGGCCTCTGTGCTGGACTGGTGCAGCCGCCGGTGGGCGTAGTACACGTCTTTGACAATCTCGCGGGCCGCCGCGATCTTCGCCGCGTTGGCCCCGTGACGGCTCTTGACCCGCAGGTACACCTCCTTGGCGCGGCTGGGGTGTTTGCTGCGAACCGTGGCCTGGGCGCATATCACCGCCCAGTAGCGCAGGTGTTTGTTGCAGTGTTTGGGCAGCCGCCCGGTGCGAGACTTGTCGCCGCTTTGCTGCACCGAGGGGGCCAGGCCCGCGTAGCTGATGAGCTGTTTGACGCTGGCGAAGCGGTTGAGGTCGCCCATCTCGGCGAGCATGCCCAGG
>JBDKVB010000130.1 GCA_039679385.1 Armatimonadia bacterium
TCCAACAGAAGCCAGTCAAACATGCTTGAGTCACCTCAAGCACCTATACTTCTTGCCGCCCGGCTGAGAACCTCCTCCCCCCAGAAAACAAGATGTGGGTAATGTATAGCCACGCGTGGAGAGGGGGAGTCGAGCAAGCGCGAGACGGGGGTGAGGTCAAGGCCTTCGGCGCGTCACTTCCGAAGCACTGATGGGCACTGGCTGGCGCTAGCCGCCAGCGTCGGTGCCGCCCCTTCAACACGGAGTCGGCGAACGTCAGCCGTCTGCCCTCACGAGTCTCTCAGTCAGGCCGACGCCCAAGGATGGCGACCCAGTCCTCCTGCCGACGGATGTCCGGAACATGGAAGCCGGCGTCCTTGATCGCCGTTAGGGGGCTGTCCATCAGGGTCTCGATGATCCCGGAGGCGATGAAGTAGCCACCCGGGCGAAGGCGACGCCAGACCTCCGAGGCGATCTGGCAGACGATGGGCGCATTGATGTTCGCGACGACAAGGTCGAAGCCTTGCTCGGGCACAACCGTGATGTCGCCCCGCCGAACCTCCACCGACTCGCCAACCCCGCTCTTGGCCGCGTTGACTCCGGCGGTCTCCACTGCCACCGGATCGACATCCACTGCCACAGCACTCGCCGCTCCGAGCAGTACCGCGCTCAGCGACAGAATCCCCGAGCCGCAGCCAACATCGAGAATCCTGGCGCCGGGCGTGACGAGGTCCTCCAGCGCGACGAGGCAGAGCTGTGTAGTTGGATGGGTGCCGGTGCCGAAGGCCATCTGCGGGTCAAGCTCGATCACCACGTCATCGGGCCGGGCAGCCTCGGGATCCTCAACCGGTGGCCAGGGCTCCCAGGAGGGCTTGATGACCAGACGTCGACCGATCCGCAGGGGATGGTAGAACTCCTTCCAGGCCTGCGCCCAGTTCTCATCCCGCACGATGTCCCGCTCGACGACGATGGGGGAGTTGCCCCCGAGATACGCCGGGATGTCCATCATCCGGGACACCAGCGTGCGGTGATTCTCCTCCGCCTCTGGACCCACCGCAACGTAGGACCGCACGAGCTTGAGGGCTCCGCAGTCCTCCACGCTGGGTCCTGCACCGGTGACCTCCAGCATGATCCCCACAACGGCCTCGACGGCGGCTGAGGGGCATTTCACGGAAAACCTAACCCACTCCAACAGCTCTCGACTCCCTTCGGTTGATGCTGAACGCGACCGGCCTGACCCGGCCGCACAGGACGTGAACGGTTCCTTTACCGGGCGGTTGCCGGCCTGGAATCCAACACTCGCCTGCTCGCCCGATGCTTAGTGTGACGCAGGACCGCACAGGCGGTCAAGTGACTACCCCATCTTCGAGGGATGGTGCGACATGACAAGCCCTGCTCTTCCGGCCGGAATCCTGTTGGTACTGGTGTTCGCTCCTCTCAGCCACGCCCTGGCCTCTGCGCCAGAGATACTCTGCCCGACACCGACGCAGCCGAAGGACCAGGCAGGAGGGGACCAGCAAGACCGGCTGTTTGACGAATACTGGCGCGCGCAGTTGGGGCGTCTGTCGCAGACGCCCCCCAACTGGTCTATCTGGGCAGGTCGCGAGTTAGTGTTCAAAGGTGCAGACGGCCTGGAGCGACGTGCCGTCCTGCAGATCCCGGCCAAGATGCGTTCGCTGGCCGTCTATGTGACCGACGGTTCCTCCCGTGATCCGGTCCGTGCCCCTTCCGGCCAGGGCGTTGTGATCTTCCCCTGGCGAGCCGACGTGCCGCAGGTTTCCGCCTCCCTAACTGCCCGAGAGCACCCTCTGACGCGGGCGATCTCGGACACCTGTCGGCTGGTGGAGGTCCTTGTGGGGATGAACGACCTGCCCGTATCCAGGGTTGGGCTGATCGGCGAGGGCTACGGAGCTGTAGTTGCACTGGCTACCGCCGCCTTGCGACCTGAGCTCATCTCCTACGTGGTCGCCCATCAGCCGATCTGCCCCGCCGAGGCTGTCCAGAGAGTGCTTCCCGCGGATACCCCTGCAGCCGCGGAGGCCGCTCTGACCGCCTCCCGTCACACAAGGCGCCTGAAGGCTGCGAGCTTCGCGGCTCGCGTAGAGACGCCTGTCCTCATCACCGCCGGGACCCTTGATGAGTGCGCACCCGAGGTGAGCATACAGGCCATGTATGAGAGCCTCAAGGGGCCGCGCGAGTACTGGCGACTGCCTGGCGCGAGGCACTGCACCTTGCAGCAAGTTCCTGACTGGCTGGGGCGCTGGATGCAGTGGGCTGCGAAGTCTCGCTCTCCAGTCTAGGCACCTCGGTCAGCGGTTTTGTGCCGCAGTGCTGGGCTGCGGACACAACAGACCGCCCCCACCCTCCAGACGCACTGCCCCGTCCTTCCGGATGGGGCAGTGTGCTGCCTGCTCTCCCCTCGACCCATCGTCGCACATACTCAAGCCAAAGACAAGCCGGGCCCGCCTTCCGCCCCGTCGCGCCGCCTTCTGCCTCTCCCCCTCAGGATAGGGCTTGGGTGCGGGCCTCTGCCTTCCCCCCTGAGATCAGGAGGTCGGCGCCAGATCGACACGGAAACTACCCTCAGAGACTTCGTAGGTCTCAACGCCGCAAGAACCGCCGAAGCCGCCAGGCAGAACCGTCCCTTGAGCCTGGCCTTCGACGGTGCGAGAAGAGGTCCCCATGACAGGACATTATATTGTCTTCGAAACGCTCGGTACGGCTGTGCTGAAGCCCTTTGAAGTCCCACAGCCCGGGCCGGGCGAGGTTCTGCTGGAAAACGAGTTCACCGTCATCAGCGCCGGCACCGAGCGAGCCAACTTGGTCGGCCTGCCGAACACCTCGGGTGCTTTCCCCTTCTACCCCGGTTACTGTGGCCTTGGGCACGTGATCGCTATCGGCGACGGCGTCGACAAGGTCAAAGTCGGCGACCGTGCCTTGGCGAACTGGTCGGGACACCGCTCCCATGCGCTGCAGAAGGCCGCCGGTCTGACCGTGGTCCGCGACGATCACATCGAAGCCCTCGACGCAGCCTTCGTCCCGATTGCCGCAATGGGCCTCCAGGGCGTCCGCAAACTCAAGCTCCAGCTGGGCGAATCCGCGATGGTGATCGGCCTCGGGCTTCTTGGCACCTTCGCCACCCAGATGGCGGCGATTGACGGGGCCATCCCGGTGATTGTCTCCGATTTCGACAAGCGCCGTCGCGACCTCGCCCTGACCCTCGGAGCGGACTACGCCTTCTCGCCCGATGAGGAGGGTCTGGCCGACAAGATCAAGGAGCTGACCTACGGCAAGGGTGCCGACGCGATCGTCGAGGTGACCGGCTCCGCAGTGGCGCTGCAGCAGGCGCTGACCTACGTGGCCTGGGAAGGTCGGGTAAGCCTCCTGGGCTGCACTCGGATCCCCGACGCCAACATCGACTTCTACCAGTACGTCCACCGGCGCGGCGTGTCGCTCATCGGAGCCCATACCATGGTGCGGCCGAAGGTGGACTCCTATCCCGGCTACTGGACTGAGGGCGACGACTACCGCACTCTCCTGGCCTTCCTTTCGGCCGGTCGGCTCAAGGTCCGGCCGATCATCTCAGAGATCGTCTCTCCCCAGCAGGCTCCGGCGGTCTACACACGCCTCGCCGAGGACAAGCACCCACCTCTCGGAATCGTCTTTGATTGGAAGCGGATACGATGACCCCTATCAAGATCGGACAGATTGGCACCGGACACGAGCACGCGTCGGGCAAGATGGACGCACTCCGCGGCCTCACGGAGTTCTACGAGGTCGTCGGCGTCGTACCGGAAGAGAACCCGGACTGGCACTCGCCCAGGTCCTACGAGGGTGTGCCGGTGATGACGGAAGAGCAACTCTTCAGCACACCGGGCCTCCAGGCCGTCGCGGTCGAGACGAACATGCCGGACCTTGCTGCCACCGCCATCCGCTGCATGGAACGCGGCCTGCACATGCACATGGACAAGCCGGGCAGCGAGACCCTGGAGCCCTTCCGGCGGCTGATTGAGGGTTGCAGGGCTAGGGGAGTGGCCATCCAGCTCGGCTATATGTACCGCACCAACCCGGCGATCAACCTCTGCTTCCGGGCCTTGCGCGAGGGATGGCTCGGCGACATCTTTGAGGTCCACGCGGTCATGAGCCGCTACGATGGCGACAACTACCGCCGGTTCCTGTCGGGGTATCCCGGCGGCGCGATGTACGTCTTCGGCAGCCACCTGATCGACCTCACGGTCGCGATGCTCGGACGGCCCGACAACGTGGTGCCCTTCCAGCAGTCCACCCGCGACGACGGGCTCATGGACAACGGGCTTGCCGTGCTCGAGTACCCCCGGGCGACGGCGACCATCCGCTCCGCTATCACAGAGGTCGACGGCATGAAGCACCGCCGACTGATCGTCTGCGGAACGAAGGGCACCGCTGAGATCTGCCCGCTGGAAAAGCTCTGGGATCGGCAGCGCCTCGACCCCTTGCACGTGCGGCTGACCCTCTTCGAGGACAACCCGGAGTACAAGGCCGGCACCCACCTCATCGATGTCGGCGCCATGAACGGCCGCTATGAAGACCAACTCATCGAGCTTGCCCGGATCATCAACGGCGAGACCGAGAACCCGTACCCGTACGAGCACGAACTCGTGGTGGAGGAGACGCTCCTCGCCGCCGCCGGGTACACCGTCTGGGGATGATGCCATGCACGCAGTTCTGATAGGCGACAACCGGTCGTTGGTCTGGAGTGAAGTCCCCGATCCCGTCCCTGCGGCCGACCAGATCCTCCTTGACGTCCATGCCGCCGCGCTGAACCGTGCCGACCTGATGCAGCGTGCCGGCAACTATCCGCCGCCGCCCGGCTGGCCCGAGTGGATGGGACTTGAGGTGGCGGGCGTAGTCAGTCGAGCACCCGCTGACAGCCGCTGGAAGCCCGGCGACAAAGTGTGCGCACTCCTGGGAGGCGGTGGGTACGCCGAACGCGTCGCTGTGCCCGCGAACATGGTCCTGCCCGTCCCCGAGGGCCTTTCGATGGTTGAGGCAGCGGCGATCCCCGAGGCCTTTGCCACCTCGTATCTGAATCTCTGCATTGAGGGAGGCATGAAGGCGGGCGATACGGTGCTCATCCAGGCCGGGGCAAGTGGTCTCGGCATGGCCGCGATTCAGCTCGTGAAAGCCCTTGGCGGCCTCGTGATGACGACAGTGAGCACGGAGAAGAAGGCCAGGTTCGTTCGCGAGTTGGGCGCCGATTTCGTCATCAACCGGTCAACCGGCGACCTCGGCGCTGCCATGGAGGAGCACCCGGTGGACATCGCGATGGACTGCATCTGCGGCCCCGAACTCGGGCGCTGCATCGAGAAGATGGCGGTCGGCGGACGCTGGATCGTCATCGCGACCCTGGGCGGCGCGAAGACGGAGTTGAACATGAACCTCTTCTTTCGGCGAGGCCTCCGGCTCATCGGCAGCACGCTGAGGAGCCGCACCTCAGAGATGAAGGGCGAGATACTGGCCGGTCTCGAGCGAGTGCTCTGGGACGCCTTCTCCTCGGGGAAGATCAAGCCGGTGATCTACGCCTCGCTGCCCATCACCGAGGCCGAAGAGGCGCACGCGATCCTCGAGCGCCGAGAGAACCTCGGCAAAGTCGTGCTGACGGTTCCGTGAGCGGGCCTCCACGAGCCGATGCCAGACTCAGGTATGCTCGACGCCGGCCGCCGTCGTAGGTGTGCGCCGGAAGAGGATGGCCAGGGACCAGGTTGACCCCGGGAAGGTCACCGCCCAGAGGGCCGCGATCCATATCATCCAGTGGAAGTAGATCTGGAGCGCAAGGAAGGGCAGCAGCAGCCCGTTGGCCGTCAGGAACCACCGCGCGACCCTCTCTATCCCGTTCCCCGTGAACACCAGGGCGGCGAAGAGGGTCGCCACACTCATGAAGCTGTACCCAAGCATGTCGACGGAGTACAGAAACGAGTCGAAGGGGACAAACAGAAAGGGCTCAAGGCCGGCGACACGTCCGCTGGCGAGGCGCGGTGCCACCAGGGTGAGCTGAACGTAGTAGGTCACGCTGATCAGGACCGCGTAGGCGGTGGCGAAGGCTACCGCTGCATGGCTCCAGACCTTCCTGTCGGGTGGGGCCACTTGATGGATGCTCACCGCAAGCATCAGGAACGCGGAGCCCAGGAACAGTGACGGCGTGAGGAGTACCACAAGGCCAAGAGGGGAGCTCGAACTCTCCGGCCCTCCCTGAGAGCCCAGCCATCCCAACCACTCGGCTATCTGCCCGAGGTCGTACGCAAGGCTGAACACTGTGGCGAGTACCGCGGACCAGAACCCGGCGGTCCGTGTTGAAGGGGAAATCGGTGCGATCACTGCCTGCCTCCCCGTGCTGGTTCGCTCGCGTGGTGCATAGGTGGCTATACTGGGCGTGGGTGACCAGGAGCTCTTCCTGCCGACGTTAACGCGTCAGGGGCACACTTCCCTTCCTGCTCTCACTGACCTTCCCCACCCGGATAGCAGACGCAACCCTGGAGGATCAAGGATGGCAAGAACCTGGCGCGTCGGAATCGTCAAGGACACCTCGAAGGCCATGCTCGGGCTCCACGGCCTTCATACCGCCTTCCGTGGACTGCCCGGCGTCGAGGTCGTTGCGCATGTCGACTCCAACACTGAAGACCTCGAAGCGAAGATGAGCTACACCGGCGCCAGGCGTCACTACACCTCCCTAACCGACATGCTGGCCAGGGAGTCCCTCGACATCGTGGTCCTGTGCTCCCGGCATCCCTACGACCACCTCGACCAGATCCAGGCCGTGGCGGAAGCGGGGTGTCATATCTACTGCGAGAAGCCGATCACTGCCAACCTGCAGGAAGCCGACCGGATCGTCGAGATCGTCGAGCGGACGGGGATTCGCCTCTGCATGGCGCATCCCGCCCGGTACGCTCTGCCCTTCCGAGCCATGAAGGCCATGGTCGAGGCCGGAGAGATCGGGCAGCCCATCACAGTCTTCGGCAGAGGCAAGGATGACCACCGCGGCGGCGGGGAGGACCTGATCGTCCTCGGCACCCACATCCTGGACCTGGAGACCTTCTTCTTTGGTGCGCCGGAATACGTCTACGCGGAGGTCACCGTCGACGGACGTGCCATCGTCAGGGGCGACAGAAGCCAGACCGTCGAGCCGATCGGCCCGGCGGCGGGCGACGACATCTTCGCCTACTTCCGTTTCCCCGGCGGCGTGCGTGGGGTCTTCGAGAGCAAGCGCGGGCTCTTTGGCAAGACGAGCGAGGACGTACACATGGGGGTAACCGTAGCCGGGACCGAGGGAGCCCTGTCGATGCGTTTCAACGACGGCGGTGCACCCCAGTCGCAACTCCGCATCAGCAGGCAGGCCGGTTCCTTGGAGTACGGCGCCTGTTTTGAGGAACTGCCGCTCACCGAGGACCGTGTCATCCCCGGTGCCGAGCCGCTGGACTACTCCCTGTGCGGCCAGCGGGACATCCCGGGCGCGAGGTTCATCCTGGAGGGCAACCGCTTCGCCGTCTGGGACCTGATGCGCTCTATCGAGGAGAACCGGGACCCCGTCGCCAACGTGTACAGCGCCCGGCTCGCGCTGGAGATGATCTACGGGATCTACGCCGCGCACCTATCCAGGGGTATGGTCAGCTTCCCGCTCGCAGACAGAACGCACCCTCTCGGCGATCCCGAGGAGGGCCTAGGCGAGCAAGCCTGAGATGACCTCTTGAGTCCGGCACCCTACAGGCTCCGCACGAAATCCAGCACCTCGTCGGCGTGCTGATCGACCTTCACCTTCGGGTAGATCTTCCGCACCGTGCCCGACTTGTCAATCACAAAGGTCGTCCGCACGATCCCCATGTACGTCTTCCCGTACATGCTCTTCTCCTGCCACACTCCATACTTCGTGGCCACCGTGGCCCCCGGGTCACTGAGAAGTGGGAAGTTCAGTTCATGCTTGGCGACGAACTTGCCGTGGGAAGTCAGGTCGTCGGTGCTGACACCCAGGACCACTGCCCCGGCGTCCTCGAACTCCTTCCGCAGGTCGCGGAAGCTGCAAGCCTCCTTGGTGCAGCCCGAGGTCAGGTCCTTGGGGTAGAAGTACAGCACGACGTGTGACTTGTCCTTGAAGTCCTTGAGGCTGATCTTGCCGCCCGTGCTGGCCTCGAGCGAGAACGCCGGCGCCTTCTTCCCTTCTGCGATCTCGGCCATGGTTGCTCGACCTCCTTGTGGAGTATGGGGCACGCCACAGACCTGTCAGACGCCTGGATGCCGGTTGCCTCCGTCTAGTCGCCAAAGAACTCGTAGTACAGGGCTCGTACGGCATCATCACAGCGTTCCTGCATCACCCCGAACACGATGCTGATCTCCGAGGAGCCCTGGTTGATCATCTCGATGTTGACGCCGGCGCCAGCCAGGGCCTTTGCGGCACGAGCCGTGATTCCCACCGTGTGCCTCATGCCCTCGCCGACGATTACCACGAGGCCGAAGCCGCGCTCCACGGTTACGTCGTCGGGGTTCAGCTCCGCGATGATCCGCTGCTTGACCCGCTCCTCGACGAGGTCGGTGAACTCCGCTTCCCTCAGGATTACCGAGATGTCGTCAATCCCCGACGGGGCGTGCTCCCAGGACAGACCCTCTTCTTCGACGATCTCCAGCAGCTTCCGCCCGATGCCGCGCTCACGATTCATCAGGTACTTGCGCACGAAGACAATGCAGAACTCACGGTCGGCAGCGACACCTGCCACAACCCCCGGCGAGCACTCGCGCTCTCCGACGATTCGGGTGCCTGGCGCCTGCGGGTTGTTGGTGTTGCGGATCCGTACCGGCACACCGACCTGCGCGACCGGCTCCAGCGCTTCGTCGTTGAAGACGCTGAAGCCCGTGTACGAGAGCTCTCGCATCTCGCGGTAGGTGAGACACTCGATCGGCTTCGCATGGGGGACGATCCTCGGGTCCACCACGCCGACCGAGTCCACATCGGTGAAGTTCTCGTACTCCTCGGCGCCGACCGCCCGGGCAAGAATCGAGCCGGTGATATCGGAGCCGCCACGTGGGAAGGTAGCGACTGCCCCGCTCCGAGTGCGGCCAAAGAACCCCGGGAACACCACTACTCCCGGCTCGTCACGAAGCACCTTCAGGTTCTCGTAGGACTCCGGCAGGACGCGCGCATTCCCCGGCTCGTCGCTCAGCAGCAGACCAACCTCGCGCGGGTTCACGTAATGCGCACCCTCGATGCCCAGCTTGACGAAGGCCTGGGCGACGATCTGGGCGCTGTAGTCCTCGCCCGCTGCCTTGACGGTGTCCATGAAGCGCCCGCGGTCCGTGCCATCGCTCTGAAGCCGCTGTTGCAGGTCCTGGCGAATGCCGTCGACGACCGCCTGTGGCAGATCAAGGTCGGCGCGGATCTCCTCGAAGCGCTGGACCACCGCATCGAAGGCCGGTCCCGGATTGCCCATGGCAAGCTGGTTCTCGGCGCAAGCGATCAGTAGATCCGTAACCTTGCTATCTTCCTTGAACCGCTTCCCGGGAGCCGACACGACGATGATGCGCCGCTCCGGATCCTCCTTCACGATCTGGGCAACCTTGGTGATCTGTTCCGCCGAGGCGAGGGAAGTGCCGCCGAATTTCGCTACCTTCATTGTGCTCTCTCCATCAAGGCCGATGGCCCGTCAGGGCAACGCAAGGTCGCTCCGGGTCGGGTCACCGTAGTGCAGTGGGTTCGCAGGTTGTGCCACCAGTCATCCCGCTTGGCTCAGTCGCCGCCGTTCAGACCGGCTCAGAAGGTCTTGCCGTCGAGCATCGCCAGGAGGCGGGCGACGTAGGCGGCATTGTACTCGACACTCTCTTCGTTCTCAATGCCCGCTGCCACCGCGTCGGTCCTCTTCAGTGCCGTGAAGGCGCAGGTGAAGCCCTCCTCGGGCGGAATCCTGGCGCTGCCCCCGAGTGCCTTGATCGCTACGAAGGGTTTCTTGATCTCGTTGATCACCCGCACGGCCGGGGCGTAGTCGCAGTAGACTCCGACGAAGTTCAGTGGCATGGCGTAGAACTCCGCGTCGTAGCCCCGTTGCTCGGCAACCTCGATGATCTGTGGTCTGTGGCTGCCAAGTCCCGGCACGCAGCCACGCTCCCGGATCCGCGCCAGCCACGGGACGACCTGCTCCATATGGTCCTGGCCGTCAAGGACGACGGCGCCCACGTAGTTGTAGTTGAAGCAACTGTCGACCTGTCCGCCCTGGATATAGATGGCGAAGGCGCCCTGGTCTGCGAGCTTGTCTATGACCTCCAGTTGGCGGGCCAGGGGGCCGTGAGTGTAGGCGATCCAGTGCGGAGCCTTGCCAACGCGCTTCTCACACAGAACTCGGGCCTGGTGCAGCGTTCCCTCGTCGTCGTAGTTGCCGGCCATCGTGTTGATGCCGCACTCCAGGCACTTCTCCAGGAGCTGGGCGATCCGGTCCGGCGTCATCACCTTCCGCTGCCAGGCATTGTGAGCCGGTGAACGGTAGGAGTACCCCAGAAAGGGGTTCGACCCGCAAATGAGACGGCTGACCTCAACTTCGCCCAGGCGCATCGTCGGCAGCACAGCCATTGTAGACCTCCTCCAAGCCTTGCTTCTGTAAGGGTTATATCGCCCAGTCCGTCTCCTCTTGTTCCAGCCGCTCCAGGGCCTCACGCAAGGCCCTGGTATCGTCGCCCGACAAGGACGGGTTGGCCTCCAGCAAGGTGAAGGCATCCTCGCGGGCCTGCACTAGCGTGGGTGTGTCGGCAATCAGGTCGGCCATCCGCAGGTCTGGGAGACCGCTCTGCCGTGTTCCCGCCAACTCCCCCGGACCGCGTCGCCGCAGGTCCTCTTCCGCAACTTCGAAGCCGTCCGTCGTGCGTTCCAGCACTCGCAAGCGGTCCACAACGTCCGGTGCCGAGGCGCGGGTGAGCAGGATGCAGATGCTCTCCTCGGTGCCGCGGCCAATGCGCCCGCGAAGCTGATGGAGCTGGGCCAGCCCAAACCGTTCCGCGTTCTCCACCAGCATCACCGTTGCGTTGGGCACATCGACTCCGACCTCGATCACCGTCGTCGCGACCAGGATGTCGAGTTCGCCCTCGCGGAACTTGCGCATAGTCTCTTCGCGTTCGGCGCTGTCCTTCCTTCCATGGAGCAGCCCGAGGCGCAGGCCGGCGAAGTGGCCCTCCTGGAGACGGTGGAACTCCCTCTCGGCGGCGGCTACGTCGTTGGATCCGCCATCCTCCACCAGCGGGCACACGAGGTATGCCTGCTGCCCGGCGGCCACTCGTGCGGCAACAGTCTCGTAGGCCTGCAGACGCTCCTTGCCCCAGGCCAGGACGGTGAGGACCGGCTTGCGATTCGGCGGGAGTTCATCCAACACCGACACATCGAAGTCTCCGTAGGCGGTCAGGGCCAGGGTGCGCGGGATCGGCGTCGCCGACATGACGAACACCTTGCAGCCGTCGCCCTTGCCACTCAGTTCGGCACGTTGGCGAACGCCGAACCGGTGCTGCTCATCCACGACGGCGACGGCCAGGTCTCTGAAGCGGACCGCCTCCTGAAACAGTGCGTGCGTGCCGACCACGACCTCGCCGCCGGTCACTTCGAGGTGCTCACGCAGTCGTCGCTTGCTGTCCTCCGTCATGCTCCCGGTCAGCAGGCGGCAGGGGATGCCCAGTCGCTGCAAGGGCTCACGGAGTGTCTTGTAGTGCTGCTCAGCGAGGAGTTCGGTCGGCGCCATCAGTGCACCTTGCTTCCCTGCTCGAGCCGCCGACATGAGTGCGAAGGCCGCCACCACCGTCTTGCCCGATCCCACATCGCCGTGGATAAGCCGGTTGGCGGCCGTCGGGCGCTCCAGGTCACCGGCAATCTCTGCCAGCACCCTGAGTTGTGCGCCGGTCGGGGCAAAGGGGAGAGCGGCGATGAACTCCGCCATCAGCGCGTGTCCGGGAAGCGAGGCGCTCCCGGAGTCCTGGGTGAGTGAGGTCTTGCGCCGGGCGAGAACCACCTGCAGCTCGAACAGCTCCTCGTAGGCGATGCGGGCATGAGCCGCCTTACGCAAGGTGTCGTCTGTCGGGAAGTGAACCTGACGCAGTGCCTCCGGGAGGGGCATCAGCCCTCGCGCTTCAGCGAGCGAGGCAGGCACAACACCTTCCGGCAACGGGTCGCAGGCCTCCAGGGCCTCGGCGACCAGTCCGCGCAGCCAGCCCTGTGAGACGCCCCGGGTCAGTCGGTACATGGGGACGATTCGCCCCACACTGAGCCGCTGCTCATCGCTGTCCTGGGGAGTCTGCTCCTGGGTCTCGCCCTCCTCCTCCTGCGCTTCCCCTCCACGGGAGAGCATCTCCGTCTGCGCCACGATGAAGCGGAGCTGACCACGATAGAGGGTAGCCTGACCACTGACCACCAGCACGGTTCCGGGCTCGAACTGCTGCGCACGGTACTGCTGGTTGTACCACACGAGGGTCAGGTCGGTAGCTCCATCAGTGGCGGGCACCTGTGCCATTGCTCGGCCACGGCGCCCAACGACGTGCCCCAGTTCGGTGACGGTGACGATGAGCGTGGCGGACTGTCGGTGCTCGAGCGAGGCGGCCAGGGGGAGAACGCGTCGGTCGTCATAGCGGACGGGGTAGTGGCGCAGCAAGTCGCCGACCGTATGCAGGCCGAGATTGCGCAGAGTCTGAGCGCGACGCGGCCCGACGCCCCGCAGGAAACCCAGTCCGTGGTCGGCCGTGAGCTTGTCGGGAGGTTGTCCGCTGCGGTAGCGTTTGCGGTACAGCTCCAGCGCCCGCAGGACCTTCTCGCACACTTCCCGGCGCTGCGGAACAGGCATGCGCCCGTACTCGACGACGGCCGCCGCAAGTCGCTCCAGCCGCCGGGCGAGATCGGGATCGGCCCGCGGAATCTGGTCCTCAGCCCAGGTGCGGATCATGGCCGCGTAGCCGCCTTCGACGGCGCGGTCCTCACACCCGAGCTTGAGCTCAAGCTCCGTCGGCTTTACCGGTATCGTCAGGTTCGGTCGAGTCATGGTCTCAGGCAAACTGCAACAGGATCACGCCGCCCACAAGGAGCAGGGCGCCGAGGATTACGTTCCACCAGAGTTTCTCCTTGAACACCAACCACCCCACCACAGCCGAGATCAGCGGATAGGTGGCGGTGATACAAGTCGCACGCGGTGGTCCGACGAGCTTCACCGAAGCCACGAACAGCACGTAGGCCCCCGAGAAGCTAACCAGACCGTGAATCACATAGCACAGGGCATCGCGCAGGGGCACCGTGCGGAATTCCCGCCAGGTCCCTGAGGTCGTCGCATACACCGCGTAGAGCAACCAACCCGCTGCCAGCAGCAGACCGTTGGTGGCCACAGCCCCAATCTCCTTGGGCAGCGTCCCGATCAGCGTCTCGCCAACCGACCAGCAGGCGCAGGAGATCATCGAGAGGAGGATGCACAGCCGGTGTGTCTGTCGCTCCTCTTCCCCGCGGTTCGGATGGTTGGGCTCCAGGCCGACCAGAATGCCGCCCAGCACCACCAGGATACAGGCCCCGAGCAGCGACCACTTGAAGGTCGCCAGCCCCAGGGCGATGCTGAGGAACAGGATGGGAATCGCCTTGACCCGGGTAATCGGCACCGCCACACTGATGTTGCCGATCCGGACGGCCTCGTAGTAGAGCATGCACCCGAGAGTGAACTGCAGGCCCCCGGTCACCGCATAGAGCGCCCAGAGCGCAGGCCGAAACGAGAAGACCTGTGTCATCTCGCGCCCCGACAGCAGGATCATCACCAGCGTCCCAGTGGTCAGCGAGATCCCAATGCCGAGGCGACCGGAGATGCGTGACAGCTTGAGCGGAATCACGACGACGCCCCAGCACACAGCGGCCAGGGCGGCGAGCAGATAGGCGTGAGCAGTCGTGCTCATGTGGTCCTTCCCGGAGGGCACCTTACCGGCCGGTCAGGGCCGCCAACGTGCTGTCCAGACCCCTCCTGCTCAGTGAGAGCCGGGGTCCGGTGCTATGCTGTGACCCTGTGGCTCAGAAACGCCCCTGGACCTTGCCCAGCGGGAAGCTGATCTTCGCGCCGGTTCGCTGCGATTCGTACACCGCCAGGTTGAACTCGACTGCGCGTCGCGCCTCAGGGCCGGGAACAAGTGCCGCGCCGGTACCTTCGAGCCAGTCGATGAAGGCCTCGATCTGCACCTGGTGGGCACCGATTCCGTCACCCAATCCGGCCCTCGGATCGGCGGAGGAGGTAGCACCTTCTGTGGACGCCTGCGCCAGGCTCTCCTCGCCTTCCACGTCCCAGTGGGTGATTTTGTCGCCCTCGATCACCACGTTGCCCTTGGAGCCGTGGACCTCCAGCCTCGTCTTCATGCCCTTGTGAGTCAGGGTCGTGCCCTGCAGCACCCCGTGCGCACCATTTCTGAACTGGATGGCGACCGAACCGATGTCCTCGGTCTCCATGTCGTGCGCCAGGGTCCCCGCATAGCCGCCCAGGCTCTCCACCTCGCCCATGATCCACAGGAGAAGGTCGACCCAATGCACCGACTGGTTCATCAGGGCACCGCCGCCATCCCACTGCCAGGTGCCCTGCCAATGGTCCGTATAGTACTCCTGCGCCCGCCACCAGGGGACGAAGGCATTGCCGTAGTAGACGGTCCCCAGTCGCCCCTCCTCTACCGCCTTCTTCAGGGCGCTGTAGCTGGCATAGGCACGGAACTGGTGCACCGCAGCCAGCTTCACTCCGTTCTCCTGCGCCGCCGCGATCATGGCGTCGATGTTCTCGAGCGTCACGTCGATCGGCTTAGTCACGAAGCTGTGCTTGCCCGCCTTTGAGGCCGCGATGCTCACTACATGGTGATGGCTGCTGGGCGTCGTGATGTGGACGACGTCGATGTCCGCACGCGCCAGCAGGTCGTTGAAGTCCGTATAGTAGGCCTCGGCGCCCCACTTCTCCGCAGCCCCCTTCGCCCGCTCCTCGATGAGGTCACAGGTCGCAACCAGCTTCGCCCGCGGCACCCGTGAGATAGCCTCCAGGTGAACGGGGCTGATGACCCCGCAGCCGACAATGCCGTATCCGTAAGTGCGCGACATGAGTCCGATCTCCTTGATGCTCTCCGGCAGCCTGTAGAGCGCCGCCCGACTGAGTTACTTGATGTCTTCGCCGGCGAGGCCGGTCGCCCTGATCGCTGCGGTCCCCGTGAGGCCGCCGGCGTACTCGTAACGCTTGTCCAACACCGCAAGCAGGTCGTAGACCCCCTGCTTCACGTCGGCTCCGGTCCGACCGCTGATGACCAGACCCGCTGCATCGGCCCGGATCTGACACGCCTGCGTGAGTCCGGCCTCAACTCGCAGCGCCACTCGCGGCTTCCCTGCCGCGGCCTTCTCAGAGACCTGCGGCGGCGCAAGGGTCACCGGTGGTCGGACGGCCGCGGAGTAGTAGTAGGGGAAGTAGTCGGCCAGGCGCTGGGCAGCGTAGGCAACCTGCGGGTCAGCCGGAGAAGCCTCAATCCCGAAGCCACATGCCTTGCCCGGCAGATCGACCCACGGGAAGTTGTCCACCGTCGCCTGATCCACCTCGAAGCAGTTCGAACGAAGGGTCACCAGGCACTCCTGCGTGCCTGTAAGCGTGACCGGCCGCTCGGTCTTCCAGCCCTCTTTGTCCCGAGCCAGCGTCAATACCTGCCCGTCGATCTTCAGTCCGGTGGGGGAGAAGCGGCCCCAGTCCGGAAGTGCCAACGTAACCTGCGCCGGCGTCGCAGACTGTAGTGCGATCCTCAGTACGGTCTGGGCAAGCCCCTGGTTGACGCTGACCGCAGCCCGCAGACCTTCCGGAGCCGGGTTGAGTTGCAGCGCGGACCGCAGGACCAGAGCGTCACGCGAAGCGACCTGGACGCTCATCTGAGTCTGCCCGCCACGGACCTCATTGGGCATGGGTTCGCTGCTGCCCTCCCGGGCAAACAGCATCGCTCCCTCGCCGAACCAGCGGTCGTCCGCGTCAATCGTGGCGACCCTTATCTCCGCCGTCTTGTTGCCGGTCATCAGGAACTGCCGCCGCCCCTTGCCGGCGCGACTCATCACAAAGGGCCCGTCACAGGTGGCGGCAGGAACCGGCTGCCAGCCCGTCTGGGCAATCTCCATCAGCAGTGGCAACCATCGCACGAGCTTGCGGTGACCGAGGCAGATCCGGGGCGTTGGCACGCCGGCCACCTGCAGGCAGGCGATGATGGTGTAGTCGTCCAGACCCCGCAGCGCGTCCTCCATCTGCGTGGCCGTCATGCCCTCGTAGTTGAGCATCTCTTCCAGTTCGTAGGTCTCCCAGAACACCATCGTCTTGTGACCCAGGAAGTTGCGTAGACACTGGGCGGTCCAGCCGTCCACCGTCATCGGATCGGCCTCGAGCATCGCCGAGTCCGAGCGCAGGGGAGTCAGGTAGCAGGGCAAGCCGCCGGGATTGCTGACCACGGACAGCGGCCGTCCCTCGGCATCCTCATTCTCATGGCACCAATCCATGAGCTTGGCGATCGCCACACCCTCATCCACATACACGCCGCGGTCATCCCAGGCCCGTCCAGGGCATTGGTTCACTGCCGGCCCAAAGTACTTGGCTCCCCCGTTGGCGGTATCGAAGGCGAACCCCTGGATATTGTTCCCGTCGACCATCGCCTTCATGTCCAGCAGTGACTGCTTGCCGAAACTGGTCTGGTACGGGAACACTCGCACCTCATTGTCCGGACCGGTCACCCAGGGCTTGTCGAAGCGCAAAGTCACTCGCGAGTCGGTGATGAGCGCATCCTGGTAGCGCGAGTTGGCCAGTTGTTCCTCGCACCAGATCTGCGAGGGGATGTAGCACATCATGGCGACGTCGCACAGCTTTCCTGCATCGAAGCGCGCCTTCCGCACCTTATGGTACTGGTCAATCGGGAGCAGACGGTCGCCGCTATGGGGTCGGGCCGGAGTGTAGTCCCACAGTTCCGGACGACCGTAGATGTCGCCGGTCCGCTTGAAGGGGGCGTAGCACCACTCCCAGCCGGCCTGCATCCGTCGACACAGCTCCGGCTTGGGCGAGGTGGTCCAGGCCAGGTAGCTGCCACCGTTCAGACTCGCCCGCGGATCGACTCCCGGTCGCGGTGAGAAGAAGCTCGGGAAGGTCTCGTAGTACCAGTGCAGGGCCTCACGGTAGCCCCACCGCGTCGTGAAGAACCCGGCCAGCAGGTTCACCGTTTCCGACTTGCCCGGATCAACAACAATCCGCGTGGCCGTCTCGAGGGTAGAGGTCCCCTCACCGGGCGTGAAGCTGTGGCACAGGTAGGATAGCCACTGGTCGGGCAGATAGCCCACGGCCAGACACGCCGAGGCGTTGGAGAGAGCCGTCAGCGGGAAGCGACCTTCGTACCGCTCGTTCCTCTGGGCGATCGTGGCTGCCAGCGGGCGTTCGCCGTCGAAGAACTCCTTCGCTGCCATCGAGGTGCCGAGACGCAGGCCCACTTCCAGCTTCATCTGCCGCGGCCCGCGGTTCGTGATGGTGACCTCGCCGAAGACCCACTTGCCTTCCGCCTTCGCCGACCAGTGCACAGCGAGTGGTGCATCCGGACGCGTCGGAAGCGCCAGTTCGGTTTTGCTGTCCGCCTCTCGCACGAACAGAGGCCCTTCAGCCACCACGCCGTCCGTCCGCAAGGCAATCCCGGGTTCCTCGCGGTGCCACAGCAGATCCTGCAACGGACCGGCTGGATACGGTGGCATCTCCTGGGCGAAGGCCGCCGCTCCCAGGACCAGGAGCAACACCAGGACAGGCATCGCCCTCAGACCCCGAAACAGGTCTCTCATGGAGCCACCTCCGCCGGGTAGTCCCTGGCGACCTTCTGGCCGCCGGCCGTGGTCACAGCCACGTGGTAGACCGTCTCGGTGGAGACGCCCGGTAGCTTGCGTTCAAACTGCTTGTCACCCTTCAGCGGCCCACTGTCGAAGAGCGGCTCCTTGCGGTCACCCGCAAGAACCTGCACCTGCGTCAGGCCCTCCGGAGCCTGCACCTTCACCTGCAAGTCGGTCGTGGCACGGAACAGTCGGAAATCGTCGTACAGGACTTCACCCGCGGCGAAGTACATGCCCGCGCTGACCGCCACCGAAGTCAACTTCTCCGGAACGTGGAAGGGCAGGCGGAAGGGTTGCCACTGGTCGGGGAGACCGCGCATGTACTCAGGCTTGAGGAACACGGGAACCAGCGAGTGGTTGAGCAGCGAGAGCTGGTAGAACCGCTCGTTCACACTCGGACCGCCGGCCGGGGAGGCGTGCACGTAGCACAGCAGCTTCCCGCCGCGCAGGCGGAACCAACCTGCCAGCACATAGTCGGTGTTCGGCTGGACGCCAACGGTCTGCCCCCAGTAGCCCGACATGGAGCTGGCCTCGGCTTTGAGGTAGACCGCTCTGCCGGTATGCCCGCGGTCCGTCCACTGGGTCTCGAAGTTGTCGGGCGCCGCCGTTCCCCAGTGCCATTGCGCGGGCAGGTCACCCTCGCCTTCCTCGAAACCGGCATTGGCAATCAGGTTCGGCGCGGGCAGGGGCGGGTCTGAAGTCACCTGTATCTCGGCGGCTCCACAGGGCACCGCGAGCATAACCATCAAGGCGACGAGTTGCATAGCCGGCAACCTCTCCGGTAACCGTTCTGTGTGTCTGCGAGGATTCTAGGCTGCCTAGCGTCCCGGGAAGTTGGGAGGCACCGGCATGCCCATCTGGTCAAACATGCGCTTGATGAGCTCCTCGTACATCGCCGGGTGCGCAGACATGTAGACGACGTACACCATGTAGGCGACGAACATCAGCGTGCCCACCGAACCGATGATGATCCCGGCCAGACTCAGGCCGCCCGGCCGCCGGTTGTGGGCGACAATGGACAGCACAAGCCCGATGGGGCACAGAATCAGCCCGCATCCGCAGCAGGAGAGGAGGATCCCGGCAATGCCCAGGATCAGCCCGACGATCGCCATCGTATCGTCGCCCGAGCGTGGAGGACCGCCCGGAGTCTCCGGCAGTGGCGGATAGCTGTAGGGTGGCTGGTACGACCCCGGTTGTGGCGGGACTGGGGTGCCCGGCGGATATGGAGGCTGCGTCCCAGGCGGAACCGAAGGCGGAACGCCCTGAGCCGCCTGCGGTTGGCCCGGAATCGGCTGCCCGTAGATGTGCGGAACGCCATAGGCAGACCCCGCCGGTGGTGGAGGCGGGGGAGTCGGCATGCCGGGTGTCGGTGGCATACCTGGAGGTGTTGTTGGGTAGGCCGGCCCTGGCGGCGGTGGAACAGCCGGCATCCCGGCACCTTCGACCGGCGCCTCAGGCGCAGGCACGCCCTCTACCGGTATCTCGGAAACAGGAGGCTGAACGGCGGCCTCCTGAGCAGCGGGCTGCTCCGGGACTCCTACCGTCTCTTCGAGAGTCTTCCCCACCTCGGGTGTCGGCGTGGTGCGGTTGCAGTACGGGCAGATGATCCGGTCCATCGGGATCTTCCCGCCACAGTAGGGGCACGTGCGCTCGTTGGTCACGGCAAGCCTCCTCAGGTCGCGCGGAAACCACGTGAGCACGTATTCCACACGCGCAGGGAAACTCCTCCGCTGCCCCTTGCGTCTGACTGTGTAAGAACACCTCAGATCGGGTTATGCCAAAGATAACTATGCAACGTAGTAGACAGTACGTTGTCAAAGAGGTATCATGAGGGCTAACCGTCGTCTTGGCGGTGTTGACGTTCCCGGACTGCTGCAGGTCGGCCGCTCCCGTACAGCCGTGAGAGTCAGGTTCGAGTACCGCGTGATCAAGGGTGGAACCTAATGCCCGCACGGGCGTTTGTACAATTCGGCGCAGACAGCGAGATGGCCGTGACCAAGGGCGCGCCGGCAGCCGAGTTTGCCTGTCCCGACTCGGTTCTGGTCGAAGCGGCGCAGTTGGGCAACAACGACGCCTTCGGTGCCCTGGTTGACCGCTATCATCGCCGCATTCATGGTGTCGTCTACCGGATGTGCGGGGCCACCGACGCCGAGGACATCACCCAGGACATCTTCCTGCGGGTCCTTCAGGCCCTGCGGGGGTTCAAGTTCCAGGGCGAGGCGAGCTTCCGCACCTGGCTGTATCGAATCGCGGTCAACGCTTGCATCAATGAGCTTCGACGCCGTAAGCGCCGGCGCGATACCGACGGCCCTTCTCTTGATGAGGCCATCGAGACGCCCAGCGGGGCGTTCTCTCGCAGCGTACCCGACTACTCGCAGATGCCGGACGTTGAGGTGGAGCGCCAGGAGTTGTGTGCCGCCGTCCATGCGGCCTTGCGCTCACTATCGCCGCGACACCGCATCGTCCTGACGCTCATCGATCTGCAGGGAATGGAGTACGAGGAGGCAGCCCAGGTGATGGGCTGCCCACTGGGGACCCTCAAGTCAAGGGTGGCACGTGCAAGGGATGCCTTCGCGGTTGCCTACCGGCGCTACGAGCAGGGCACCTTGCAGATCACGCAGAAAAGTGTCGCCGAGGTGCCCCAGGGCAACACGGAACGTTAGTCGTAACGCGGCTGAGCAAGGGCGCAACGGGCTGTTCGTAGTCTGCCCTGCGAGACCTCCGGGCCGTGAAAGCCGGGCTAAACATGAGATGCCGCGACGCGGAACAACTGATGGGTGAAGCCTTCGGCGCGGACCTCGACGAGGGGCAGCGAGATGCCTTCGCTGAGCATCTTGCCCGCTGCCCGCGCTGTGCAGCCATGGCAGAGCGCATCGCAGCGGTCCGAGGGCCGCTTGCGGTAGCTCGTGCCCAGGAGCCGCCCCTTCCAGTCGGCCTGGCAGACCGGATTCGGGCTGCCGCTGCACACACTCAGCAGCAGCCACGGCCCTCTCATCCGGTGCGGCTGACGCCCACGATTCTGGCGACCGGTGGGGTTCTGGCACTGGCTGCCGCCTCCCTGTACATATTCGTCTTGCATGCGCCAAGGCTGCAGCCGATCTTGCCCGCACCGACCTCACCGACCACTGTTGCGTCCCAGCCTGCTCAGACCTTGCTGCCGGCTCCCGCGAGGACGACCGTGCCTGCACCAAAGGCGCCGAGCGTCGCGATTGCCCAGGCTCCGCTGTCTCCTGCGAAGGCCCTTTCTGCCGCTCCGGTCCGCTTGGTCAGGCACGCTTCGGCGAGACGCGAGGCATCCTCCATCCGGACCACGCGCGCCCACGTCTCTGCAGACAGGCCACAACCACGGACGAAGCCGGAGGAACCGGCACCTGCCGTCACAGAGGGCACTCGCCTGGCCTCTGCAACTGGACCTGTAGGCAATCCCTCCACCTACAGCGCGACCATGGTCGCTGCCACACCGGCTGCGGCCGCGACGCGTCAGCCCACTGAGGCCGATCGTGGCATGGTGGCCAGCCTCATTGCCGGCTACGTTGTCGAGCGCTACGTAGCGGAGCGGATCATCCAGTCCGAGCCCACCTTGCTGGCGGTCACGACCTCGATTCCCTCCTCCTCACAGACTGCCGTCACCGACGTGACACCACGGTGATATCCTGATGCGAGTTGCGAGCCTGCTTGGGGTCCTCCTGCTCTTGGGTAGCTGCCTGTCGGCGGCTGCGCAGACCGAAGGTGCGCCTTCGTTCCTCGACGCCCTCCAGAAGGCAAGCCCCGAGGCCCAGGCTGCGGTCTCAAAGCTGCTCACCGACAAGTACCCGACGCTACCCAGCGAGATTGCCACGCTGATTCTACGGGAGCGTGCCAGCTTCTTCACCGATGTGCGGCCCCTGCTGGACAAGCTGGTGGCTGAGAAGTACCCCGGTCTGCGGGCCTTCGTCGAGGAGCAGTTGCGGAAGGCTCCCACGATGCAGGCGGCGATCGACCAACTGATTGCCCAGCGCTACCCCGATCTGGTGGCCGAGATCCGTGCGCTGCCGCCTGGTCCCGATCTCTCGCAGCGAGCGGCGGCCCTGGTGCAGACCAAGTACCCCGACTTGCTGCGCGACGTCCTGGTGGTCCTACAGACACAGCACTCAGACCTGATCACCCAGATACAGTCGCGGGTGCGCGAGGAATTCCCCGGCTTTATCGCGGATGCCGGGACCCTGGTCCTCACCCGCTATCCGGAACTCACGGGCAAGATCGTCGCCCTTGTGACCGCCAAGTACCCGCAGCTCTTGCCTGACTTGCTCAAGCTCCTGATGGCGCCAGCTCCGCCGGCTCCCGCACCCAAGCCCACTGAACCGACTCCTCCGCCAGCCGGTTGACGCCGGCAGAGGATCGGGATAACCTCGCAACGAATATGCGCCAGAGTGGACCTCGCTCTGGCGTTGCGCTTTCCGGGACGCTGAGGCGGGGCCGCAAACCGACCTCGTGAGGCCCGCGAACCAGGGGCGCCGACCGGTAGCTACTCTCGCCGGACGCCCCGGTTGGCCTTCCAGACAGGCAGGTAGACATGGAACCAAGCATGATGAAAGCGGCGGTCCTGCGCGGGCCGCAGGATCTCGCCGTCCTCGACATCCCAATCCCGCAGACCGGTCCCGGTGAGCGGCTGGTGAAGGTGGCGGCCTGCGGCATCTGTGGCAGCGATCTGCGCTACTACGAGGGCGAGAACCCGTGGGCGAAGCACACCCTGGGCTACGAGAAGCCCAATCCGCCCAACATGGTCCTTGGCCACGAGGTCGCGGGGTACATCGACGGCAAGCTGGTGTCCATGCTGGCCTTCCGAGGCTGCGGGAAGTGCACGGAATGTCGTCGCGGGCAGGTCCAGTTGTGCGCGAACACTGCGCACCTCGGACACGGTGCGGGCTGGGAAGGCCTTGCCTACAACCCCGGTGGAATGGCCCAGTGGTGCCCGATCTGGGAGGAGCACCTGTACCCCTTGCCCGAGGGCCTTTCGGCCGCTGAGGGCACTTTCCTCGATGGTCTGGGGGTAGCCGTCCATGCCGTCCGCCGGGCAACGATGTTCCCCGGTTCCGAGTTCCTGATCCTCGGCGCGGGGCCTATCGGACTGTCTATCCTGGGCGCGGCGAAGGCCCTGGGTGCCGGTCGTGCCTGGGTTGTCGATGTCTACCAGGTCGCCCTGGACTGCGCCCGTGAGTTGGGGGCTGAGGAGGTCTGCGCCGTGGATGGCGCCCACTACGCCGACCTGGCGCAGGCAATCAGAGCCCAGACTGGCGGCCGTGGCGTAGACAGCGTCTTCGAGACCACCGGCAACCTCGCAGCCCAGGAGTTCGTACTGTCCGTGCTCGCCCGGGGAGGGTGTCTGACGCTGATGGCGGGAGCTGCTCCCGGCCTGGCTCTCTCCGAGGCGTCGCTGGCCGGGGAGAGGCGCATCACCACATCCAGCAACAACCTCTATGAGGAGTACCAGATTGGCCTTGAGCTTCTTGGTCTGGGGAAGGTGCGGGTCGGGCCGATGATCACCCACCGGTTCCCGCTGGAGGAGGCGCCACGGGCCTTTGAGGTCGCCCGTGACAAGTGGAATACCGGGGCCCTGAAGGTCGTCCTGGAGCCCTGATCGGCCCTCTGCGGGGTCTGCAGAAAGCCAAAGGGACGGCTCCTGAGGAGCCGTCCCGGAAAAAGTGCCGCAATCGCCTGCCGATCTAGTCGCTCTTGGCGCAGGCGCCTGATTCGCAACTTTTGCACGCCTCGGACTTCTCCGAGCTGCTGCCGGCGGGCTTGCTGCCCAGGTTGCCCCGGCCGTAGTCGGTGCAGTAGAAGCCCTTCCCCTTGAAGATGATCGCCGGCGGGCTGAAGAGCTTTTTGACCTTCCCGCTGCATTTCGGCTGGTTGCACGTCTTCACGGGTTCATCACTGAAGCTCTGCTGGACCTCGAAGACGTGGCCACACTTCTCGCACTGGTACTCGTAGATCGGCATGACCTCAGCATCTCCTCGCGCTGCACTAGTACTGCACACTTGAACCGTGCGCTATTATAGGATTCACCCTCCTCCGAGTCAAGACAGGGGCATCACATTTTAGCACTCCCCACTGCCGAGTGCTAACTGGAGACGTTGCCATGCTCATTTCCGACATCACAGCACTCTTGGACCGCGTCGCACCGCCCGCCACGGCGGAATCCTGGGATAACCCGGGCCTCCAGATCGGCTCACTGCAGGAAGACACCACTGCTTGCCTGCTGGCCCTGGACGTCAACGTGGACACCGTGCGCGAGGCCAAGCAGTGCTCTGCAGGACTGATCCTATGTCATCATCCCCTGGTCTTCGGGGGGCTGCACCGCATCGACGAGGCGACACCCGTCGGACGCACGCTTCTTGCGGCGGCCCGAGCCAGGATCACCGTCTATGCGGCTCACACGAACCTTGACTTGTCCGGCCAGGTCGGGACCGCAGTGGCCCTGGCCGAGCAGCTCGGTCTGGTTCCCCTCCGGATCACGCCGACTGCAGAAGGAGAAGACCTGGCCGACGGCGAAGTGGCTCCGCCGCAATACACTCTCTACTCGGATACGCCACCCATGCCGCTAGATGCCCTCGCGCGATACACGGAGGCCAAGCTGGCGACCCAGGTGGCGCTCGTAGGAGACGGGCAGCAGCAGGTGCGGCGTGTCGCGGTCCTGCCGGGTTCTGGAGGAGGCCTGGTAGCGCAGGCTTGCGGGAAGGCGGACGCCGTCATCACCGGCGAGATCAAGTACCATGAGGCCCTTGAGGCCCGAGAGCTCGGCCTGGGTGTGATTGCTGCCGGCCACTACGAGACCGAGCGACCCGTCCTGAACCTGCTGTCTCGCTACCTGAAGGAGGCCACAGAGGGGCAGCTTCAGGTGGCCATCAGCCAGGTCCGCACCGACCCCTTTTGGACCCTCACAATCTGAGCAGCCTGCGGGGAGACCGACACCCATGGCCGACATGAGAACGCAATTGGACGCCCTGTACGAGTTGCAGCAGATCGACACGGGAAGGGCGATGCGTAAGCGCACCCTGCAGGAACTCGACGGAGGCGCAGGAGCCGCCTCAGTCCTGGCGCAGGCGACGGCGGAGCTCGACCGGGTCCGCAAGGTGCTCCAGGAGAACGAAGCCCAACTGCGCGACCGTGAACTGCAGCTCAAGAGCGCCGAGGACGAGCGCAAGAACCGGTCAAAGCAGGCCTACGGAGGCACGATCGCCGACCCCAAGCAGCTTAGCGCTCTGGAGAAGAAGATTGCCGAGTTGGACCGCACCAAGGGCCGGCTGGAGGACGAGATTCTTGAGCTGATGGACAAGGTCGAGACTGCCCAGGCGGCGGTTACCAAACAGGAAGCCGTCGTCAAGGACCTCGGCGGTAAGGCGACCTCGGCCAAGACACGCTCGGCCTCGGATTCCGAGCGCCTCCGGACCGAGCTTGCACAGATGAAGGCCCGGCGCGAGGAGCTCGTGGCGATCCTCGACGCCCCGCTCCTGCAGCAGTACGAGACGCTCCTGCAGCGGATTGGGAGCCCGGTTGTGGTGGCGGTCCGCAAGGGTGCCTGCACGGGCTGCAAGCTCTCCCTGCCGAGTTCCTTCGCCCCGCGTCTGCGTGCGGGAGACCAGGTAGTCCGCTGTGAGAGCTGCAAGCGCATCCTGTACCTACCCTCCGGCGAGAGCCCCTTCCGACCAGAGGATGATTAGGCCGCCGCAGGAGTGGGGACCCCCGCTGTCGTCGTCGCGGGACGGGCGTGACTGACTATGGACTGGCCAGGATCAGTCCCCGAGACGCGGGTTCTTGCGGTCAACCGGCAGCCCGTCCGGAGCGACGGCGAGTTCGTCTGCTACTGGATGACGGCGGCCCGGCGGACGCGCTGCAACTTCGCCCTTCAGCGTGCCGTCTGGTGGGCCTCGGACCTTGGCAAGCCCCTGGTCGTCCTGGAGGACCTGCGGTGCGGTAACCCGTGGGACTGCGACCGCTTCCATCGCTTCGTCCTCGACGGCATGCGCGACAACGCCCGTCGTCTCCAGGGCACCGGCACCCTTTACTACCCCTACGCTGAGCCCGAACCCGCAGCGGCTGAGGGGCTCGTGGCAACCCTCTCCGCCCATGCCTGCGTGATCGTCACCGACGACGTTCCCTGCTTCACCTTGCCGGCTCTGGTTTCCGCTGCGGGACGTCAGTCCCAGGTCCTCCTGGAGAAGGTGGACAGCAACGGGCTGCTTCCCCTGCGTGCGGCGGACCGGGTCTATCCGACGGCCCACTCCTTCCGGCGCTTCCTGCAGCGTGCCCTGCGCGACCACCTGACGGACTTGCCGCTGGAGGACCCACTGTCAGGTGTGTCCTTGCCCGCACTGGAGCAGTTGCCTCAGGACCTCACTTCGCGCTGGCCCCAGGCCTGCCCGGAACTGCTGGATCCGGGCAACCAGGCCCTGCGAGGCATGCCGCTGGATCACCGGGTGACGCCGGTCTCTCAGAAGGGCGGCTCGGAGGCTGCGGAAGCTGTGCTGGAGCGGTTCCTCAGCGAGAAGCTTGCCGCCTATCCAGAGGCCCGCAACCACCCTGACGACGACGCCACCAGCGGGCTGTCGCCCTACCTGCACCACGGACACCTCTCGGTCCACCAGGTCTTCGCCGAGGTGGTCGGGCGTGAAGGCTGGTCGGTGGAGCAACTGTCGGACAGCCGGCGGGGCAGTCGCAGCGGATGGTGGGGATTGGAGGCCGCCGCTGAGGCCTTCCTGGACGAGCTTGTCACCTGGCGCGAGATTGGGTACAACATGGCCGCGCGGCGTGAGGACTACGACCGCTACGAGTCTTTGCCGGAGTGGGCCCTGACGACGCTGGCCCGGCATGCTGACGACCCGCGACCCTACCTGTATGACCTGGAGGATCTTGTGGCCGCGCGGACGCACGACCCGCTGTGGAACGCCGCTCAGCGGCAGTTGGTGCGCGAAGGGCGGATCCACAACTACCTGCGGATGCTGTGGGGCAAGAAGATACTAGAGTGGTCGCCCAGTCCTCAGGAGGCGGTGGCAGCCATGGTCGAGCTGAACAACCGCTACGCCCTGGACGGTCGCGACCCCAACTCCTACTCGGGCATCTTCTGGTGCCTGGGACGCTACGATCGCGCCTGGGGACCCGAGAGGCCGATCTTCGGCAAGGTCCGCTATATGAGTTCAGAGAACACGGTCCGCAAGACACGCGTGCGCCGGTATCTTCAGCGGTATGGGTCGGAGGAGTGAGGGCCGTGACCGCTAACGATCTGCTCAATCTGGTGCTGTGCGTCGGTCTGTGCTTTCTTGCCGCAGCCATCGGCGGCTGGGTCACCGCCAGGTCCGTGCACGACTGGTACGCGACCCTGCAAAAGCCCGCGTGGAATCCACCCGGTTCCTGGTTCAGCCCGGTCTGGGTGGTTCTGTACACCCTCATGGGCCTGTCGCTGTGGCTGGTGTGGCGACAGGGAGGATTCGCGGCAGCACCCCTGGCCCTGACACTCTTCGCAGTGCAGTTGATCCTCAACGTGCTGTGGTCGTGGCTGTTCTTCGGGGCCCACAGGCCGGGCCTTGCCTTTGTCGAGATCGTCGTCCTCTGGATCGCCATTCTTGCCACCACCCTGACCTTCTGGCGGGTATCGGTCCTCGCCGGTGCCCTGCTGATCCCCTACCTCTTGTGGGTGACCTTCGCCGCCGCCCTGAATCTGGCCGTAGAGCGGCTGAACGCCTGAGTCCTCTCCGTGCGCCGTCGGCCTCCTCTGAACATACCTGCCACCTCGCAGGCAGGGGAAGCTCGCCTGCCGCGGGAATAGAGGTCCTGATGGGACTGGCGTGGGTACCCTTGCCTTGGAGCGGACACCAAGATGACCAAGCGTGAACGAGTCTGGACTGCCATGAACCGGGAAGAGCCCGACCGCGTCCCCAAGAGCGCCGGCTTCACTCCCGCGATCCAGAAGCTGTTTGAGGAGAAGACCGGCTGCAAGAACGCGGCCGAGTACTTCGACTACGATACCGCCGGTGTGGGCTTCCGGGGTCCTCGTGAGACGCCGGACTGGTCGGTCTGGTACCCCGACGGGCTCCCGGAGGGAACCAGCATCAGCGAGTACGGCACGGCGCACAAGCCCGGGACCTTCGAGCACTTCTGGCAGCTCGACTTCCCGATGAAGCGGGTCACCTCCGTCAGGGAGATGGAGCAGTTCCCGTGGCCCGACTTCACCCCGGCCTACCGTCACGAACACCTCGAGGCTGAGGTCGCACGCTTGCACGAGCAAGGCTGGTACGTGATCGGCGGCGTCGGGCACATCTGGGAGAATGCCTGGCAGATCACGAGCATGGAAAAGCTCATGATGGACTTCCTGGAGTGCCCGGACCAGGCGGCCTACGTCCTCGACCGCATCACCGAGGACCAGGTCTTCCGTGCCCGGCGCTACGCGGAGGCAGGCGTCGACCAGATTCTGTGCGGCGACGACGTCGCGATGCAGCACAAGATGATGATGAGCCCCAACACCTGGCGCGAGTGGCTCAAGCCGCGCTGGGCCAAGGTCTGGAAGGCTGCTCGCGAGGCCAAGCCCGACGTACAGATCTTCTACCACTCCGACGGCAACGTCTCCGACATCATCACGGACCTCATCGAGATTGGCCTGGACATCCTCAATCCCGTGCAGCCCGAGTGTGTCGACCCGCAGCAACTGAAGACCCAGTACGGCGATCGGCTTGCCTTCTGGGGCTGCGTCGGCACCCAGACCACCTTTCCCTTCGGCACTCCCGACGACATGCATCGGACCGTCAAGCACCTCATCGAGACGGTGGGCAAAGGTGGCGGGCTGTTCCTGGCTCCCACTCATGTGCTGGAGCCAGACGTTCCCTGGGACAACATCCTGGCGTTCTTCGAGGCGGTCGAAGCCTATGGCAGCTACCACCACTAGATTCTCGGCAGCCGCGCTCCTCCTGCTTGGTCTGTCGCTGGTCTTCACTTCCGGTTGCGTGTTCTTCGAGGGGACGGTGAAGGTGAACTACGACGGCTCCTCGACGACCGAGCTGCAGATGGGCGTCGCCAAGGGCCTGGCAGAGGAAGGGCAAGTCGGCGCTCCGCTGGCGGACATCGCCAAGGAGGCGGGCAAGGAAGGCTGGCAGGTCAAAGCTCTCGACCGCGAGGGATATGAGGGCGCCGTGCTCACCCGGACGGCTCCTGTGGGCGCCGAGCTCCTGGCCTTCGGCGACCAGAAGGGCAAGA